>JAGGWR010000168.1 GCA_021163445.1 Candidatus Tharpella aukensis | reverse complement strand
TCCCGACTTTGAAGAAGCTGCTGCGTCGTCCGGCCGGCTTCTTGAGCGGCGGGGAGCAGCAGATGGCGGCCATCGGCCGGGCTCTGATGGCCCAGCCGAAATTGCTTTTGCTCGACGAACCGCTGCTAGGTTTAAGCCCGGCCTACCAACAGGTTGTCATGGAGTCGGTCAAACAGATTCGCGAGAGGAAAAAAATTTCCATTATCATAACCGAACAGTTTGCCCGGCCGGTTATTCCGATTGTTGACTATGCCTACATCATGGAGAACGGCTCCCGGGTGATGGCCGGCTCCGGTCAGGAACTGCTCGATAATCCTGACGTCAAAGCCGCCTATTTTGGGGTATGATATGAACCGCAAAAACACTTATACTTTTTCGGCTTTTGAAGAAGCCTGCCGGAAGTATCCGGAGCGTAATGCCCTGATCTATCTGGGGCGGAAATTTTCCTACCGATTTCTCCAGCAGATGATCGATCAATTCGCTACGGCTCTACATCGCTTAGGGGTGGGGCGTCAAGAGAAGGTCATGATCTATATGGGCAACTCGCCACAATGGGTCATTGCCAACTTTGCCATCCAGAAAATTGGTGCCGTGGTCGTGCCGGTCTCGCCGATCTACACCTCGCATGAATTGCTCTACATGGTTGAGGATGCCGAGGTTGAGACGATTCTCTGCATGGATACCAATTTTGGTTATGTCAAAGAGGTCGATCGCCAGCACCCTTTAAAGCGCATAATTATCACCAATCTGACCGATTTGCTCTATGCCTGGCAGAAGATTTTTGGCAACCTGCTCGATAAAATCCCCAAGGGAAGTACTGTCAGAGGAGACAATATCTATCGTTTTAACGAGCTTTTGCGCAAAGCTCCGCCGCAGCCTCCGGTTGTCGATATTGATCCTGACAAGGATCTCGCCTATATCATGTATACCGGCGGCACCACCGGATTTCCCAAGGGTGTGCCCGGCAGTCATGCCAGCGAGGTTTCCTATGTCAGCGATGTCATGGAGCTCTTTCGTGGTTATATTGAAGAAGGCAACGATACCATGATCATGGTGAATCCTCTTTTTCACATTATGGCCAAAGGTTTTTTGCTCGCGGCCGGGCTTAACTTCGGCGTTACGACGGTGCTGATGCCGATCCCAGAGGTTGATGCCGTTCTTCGTGAGATAGAGCGTTTTAAAGTCCGCTGGATGCTCGGCGTACCGGCTCTCTATCGTATGATCCTTGAAAATGATCGTCTCTCCACTTACGATATCTCATCTCTAAAATACTGCTATTGCGGGGGAGATGTGTTGCCGGGAGAAATCTTTAAACGTTGGTGGGAGTTGACCGGCGATCCTCTCTATCAGGTTTACGGCTCGACCGAAGTTGGTCATCTGACCTACAGCCGCCTTGATCAGGATCCCGACCCCAAGACAGTTGGCACTGTTTTACCTTCACGGCGTTGCCTGGTGGTTGATCCCGAAACCCTTAAAGAAGTTGAGGTTGGAGCTACTGGAGAATTGTTAGTGACCTCGGACTATACTAATAAAAATTACTGGAACAAACCTGAGGAGACGAAACTTGCCTATGTCAAGATAGGCGAAGATATTTTCTACCGCATGGGTGATTATGTTTGTATTAATGAAAACGGTGAAATTCAGTTTATCGAGAGAACCGCCGATACGATTAAATATAAGGCCTACCGGATTTCGGCTTCCGAAATTGAAGCGGTTTTGCAGGATCATCCCACGGTAATGGGCGCTTGTGCGGTTGGCATACCGGATGCGAAAACTGCGGCGAGCGCATCAAGGCTATCGTCGTCCTTAAGGAGGATGCCAAAGGGGTCGACGGCGAGACGTTGACTGGCTGGTGTCGCAAAAGACTGGCTCCCTACAAAATTCCCCACTATATCGAATTTCGTGACATGCTGCCAAAATCAAAAGTCGGCAAACTTCTGCGTCGTGAAATCAGGGATGAGGAAAAACGCAAAGAGGCGCAGTAAGATTAAATCTTCGTAACTATTTAGCGTAAGGAGAAAAACACCGTATATTGATGAATTTACGGGTTAGCTGAATAGCGCCCTCAGGCCGCTGGCGCAGTCACATATTCAAAAGTAACGATACAAGCAGTTACTTGGAAGTTACGTTCCTGGTTTTATAAATTCCAACCCAGATATATAGCGGTTATGGCGGTGGTCATAACTAATAAATTTAACGGTAGTCCGATTTTAAGGAAATCGGTAAAGCGGTAGTTGCCGGGGCCGTAAACCATCAAGTTGGTTTGATAACCAATCGGTGTGGCAAAACTGGTTGAGGCGGCGACGGCGACGGCAATGGCAAAGGGCAAGGGTTCAAAGCTCCCTTTTAAAGCGGCCGACCAGGCTATGGGAAACATTAGTGCTGCTGCCGCATTATTGGTAATTACTTCGGTCATTATCGTTGTGCCTAAATAGATGGCGGCTAGAAGTCCCAAGGCTCCCCAGCCGGAAACCACATCCAGTAAATTGGCGGCAAGATACTGGGCCGCACCACTTTTGGTCAGGGCCTGACTAATACCTAGAGCTGCTGCAATAACGATTAAAACATTAAGTTCCAGAGAACGCCGGGCTTCAACTACGGAGACGGCTCGACTTATAAGCAGCACCAAGACCGCCAGGGTTGCTGCTTTGAAAATATCCATAACTCCTAATGCGGCAAGCAGTACCATGCTGATCATGACGCCAAAAGCAATCAAACTCTTCTTGTTGTCGACAGCCGGAATTTCAGAAACTTTGTTGATCAGATAAAAATCCCGGGAGCCGCCCCAGCGAGTTTTAAAATCCCCGCCCGCGAGCAATAAAAGAGTGTCGCCGGGTTTCAGGGTGATGCCGCCGATACCGCGTCGAATTCGTTCTCCGTGCCGTCGAACCGCCAACACCGCCGCATCGTAGCGGCTCCGGAAGTTACCCTCTTTAATGGTCTTACCCAGCATTGGCGATGAGTGTGAAACCACAGCTTCGATAATGCCGCCGTGGGCATCACGATGAGTGTTAAGCCAATTTTTTTCTTCGATTGGAACCAGTCCGGAGATGCGTCGGAGATGGGGTATGCCATCTGGGATGCCGACAAAACAGAGGCGGTCACCGGCAACTAGAATTTCATTCGGTTTAACTGGTGCAACAACGTTATCTCCACGAACGATTTCACTCAAGTAGAGATGATTCAGGTGGCGCAGTCCGGCTTTGGCGATAGATTGACCAATTATTGGGGCATCCTCAGCCACCCGCATTTCAAAGTGATAATTTTGGCTATTAGTGTTATCTTCGGATTTTTGCCGATCCGGCAGGATGAAATAGCCAATCGTTAAGATATAACTCAGGCCCACAATTGCACATGGTACCCCGACTTTAGCCAGCTCAAACAACCCCAGAGAACGACCGCCAATGTCTATTATCATACCATTAACCAGCAAGTTGGTTGAGGTGCCGATCAGAGTGCAGACCCCACCTAAAATGGCGGCATAAGAGAGCGGAATAAGATACTTACTCGGCGGCAAGCGATGGCGGCGAGCCCATTCGGCAACCGCCGGGGCAAACATGGCGACAATTGGGGTGTTGTTGAGAAAGGCCGAAAGGAAACTGACCGGAATCATCATCCGCAACAAGGCCCGGCGTCTGAGCCCCTTGCCACCACCCATGATTCGATCGGCAAAAAATTCCAAAGATCCAGAAGATTTAATGCCGTAAGCGACGACAAAAAGCAGGGCGACGGTCAACATCCCCTGGTTAGCAAATCCGGCCAGGGCTTCGGCCGGAGTAATAACCCCGACCAAAAGCAAGGATCCAAGAGCCGTAAAAAGAATCGCATCAGGATCCAACAACTCAAAAACCAGGGCAATCAGCATCAAGCCGACAACCATTAGTGTGAATTGACCATCAAAAGTCATCTTTATAATTTTCTCATCATTTGAATGAATTTTATTATCTCAAAGTAAAAAATAATGTAACTATTCAGCTAACCCGTAAATTCTGGGGACACAATCCCGATTTCCTTCGGAGAATCAGGTTATGTCCCCAGAATTTACTGAAATCCATCAATATTAAGTGCTTTCCTACTTACGCAGAATAGTTACAAATTTATCGTCATTCTTAAAACACATCGACCCGGAAAATACAACTCTCAATTTACGATTACAGCCTTTTAATTGGGGTCAGAGTAAAATTATTTAATTTTACTCTGACCCCAATTAAAATCACCCCAATTAAAACCAATGTCGACGGAGCAGGAGAGACTCACTCAAATCATGTAAGAGGTATGTCTGATTGGGGATGAGCGAGGCCGGATTGATCATTAGAAATGAGTTGAAAAGTTGTAGAAAAAAGGGGTTGCATTGGGTTTGCAACTCCTTTTTTGTTTTAATGTACGGGCGTGGTGAGTTTTTGGTCAAGCTTTTATGTAAATCCCATGTGCTTTATTCTTGATTTTGCCCTGCTGTTTTAACCGATGTACGATGCCGTAGAGTTTGATTTTTGAATAGCCGGTTTTTTCAACTAATTTCTCTGTTGTGAGACCGTTTTTATTGGTAATAATCAACTCCGCGACCTGACCGGTCGCGGTTTTTTTTGTTTTAGGGCTCTTTTGTTCAGTTTTTTGCTTTATTTTCTTTATCTGTTTTGTCTGTTTTAAAGGTGGGGCAGTTGGTTTGCTCGATTTGGTTGATTTCTTGGTTGTGGCTCTCTTTTTTACCGCCTTGACTTTGCCTTTAATCACCGGCGCGCGGCTTTTGCTGAAGTTTGGTTGGTTGTCCATTTCGATGCCAAACATATCTGACAGGTCGGCGCCATCAATTACTTTGGCGCTCTTCTTTTTGGTTTTTTTGAGGAGTTCATCGGTTTTATCTTTTAGGGCTCGGGCGATAAGATTTTTAGTGTCGGCGCCGCGCAGTTTGAAAAAGAGGGCGGGGTCTTCGTCAAACCTGGCGCCAACTCCATAAAGGGTTGCGGCGACATGTTTGCACATGGAGGCCCAGTCGGGACAACTGCAATTGAAGCTGATCTCTTTCGGAGTTGGAAATAAGCCTTCTCCTTCAGCGAAAAAGATCTCGCCCAGGGCCTTGGGGAATTTTCCGGCCAGCAGATCCTGCAATGATTTCAGTTCTCCCTTGCACTCCCTTTTTATAGAAGCCCAGAGGGCGGGACTAATGGCCTTAATGATTATCTCAACTTTGTAAGGTCTGGCGGTTGAGCCCTGAACCAGCGCGGTCACTTTCCCGGAGTCTATTTTGAGATCAAGGACGGCTCCGTGGCGGACATAACTCCGGCCTCGGCCGATCCGATTGCTGAAATCGGCGTAGCGTTCAAGGTTTTTGTTCCATGATTTCCCCCACCAGGTTCGGGCCAGGGTGTTGCCGTCAATGACGACGGGTTTGATGTCCGGATTCTTTTTCTTGAGCTGTTTTAACTTTTTTGCCGCCTTGGCTTTTTTCTCAGCCACCGAAACATATCGTGGATATCCCCAACCGCTCATAATTTTCTCTCACCTGGTAAAATTATACTTTGATGAACTCGCACCCCAAGGGCACTTCCTTCGGGGCGTAAAAAGTCATGGGATGGCTAGGTAAAAATTTCGATAGACAAGTTGTTGTGGTTCTCCAGGCGCGAGACCATACATGTAGTATGTCGAGTGTCTGGAGAACCACAACAATGCAGGATATCGGAACTTTTTACGACGCCATTATACTTTTAGTGTAAACATTTCAAGTAGTTCATTGTTGTTCATCTCGGTTATCCAATTTTCACCGGAAGCTGCAACAACATCATTGGATAACTTCTCTTTTTGGGTCAGCATTGCGTCGATTTTTTCTTCAATTGTGCCTTTGGTCAGAAATTTATGCACCATGACATTTTTTTTCTGGCCGATGCGAAAAACCCGATCCGTGGCTTGGTTTTCGACCGCCGGATTCCACCAGCGATCAAAATGAATCACATGGTTGGCGGCGGTCAGGTTAAGGCCGACGCCCCCGGCTTTCAGAGATAGGACAAAAAACGGGACATATTCGCGGCCTTGAAATTTTTCGATAAGCTCTTTTCTTTTGCCTACCGGAATACTGCCGTGCAGAATCAGGCCGTCGCGCTTAAAGATTGTTCCCAGAAACCGGGATAAAGGTTCGGTCATCTCTTTAAACTGGGTAAAGACCAGAACTCTTTCTCGTTTTTCATAGATAGTTTCGCAAATTTCGCGTAAGCGCAAGAATTTGCCACTCTCTTTTTCGGTGAAGAGATCCGAACCCAGATATTGAGCCGGATGGTTACAGAGTTGTTTGAACTTCATCAGGGCTGCCAGGATGATGCCTCTTCTTTGGATTCCATCCGCATGTTCAATCGCATAGCTGACCCCTTTTAAGACTTCGTGATAGAGAACCGTCTGCTTTTTACTCATTGCGGCCCAAGTTTTGACCTCGACCTTGTCGGGCAGGTCGGCAATGATCGATTTGTCGGCTTTTAAACGCCTCAGGATAAAGGGGCTGACCATTTTACGCAGTCCGGCATAACCGTCCGGGTGCTGGCTTAAGTTTTTGCTGAAGCGGCCAAACTCTTTGGCGTTACCTAAGAGGCCCGGGTTGATAAAATCAAAAAGGCTCCAGAGGTCGGAGAGCCGATTTTCAACCGGTGTGCCGGTCATGATAATGCGGTTAACTGCAGTCAGCTTTTTTACGGCTCGGGTCTGTTTGGTGCCGGGATTTTTTATGGCCTGGGCTTCATCTAAAATCACGTAATTCCATGAGTAATCCTGGAGCCATTGATATCTCTGAACCAAGGCGTAAGTCGTGATGACCAGATCAAGTTGATTAAGTTTTTCCGAGCTCAGTTCCGGCACTTTGCCCGGTTTATGGAGATCGGGGTGGGCGGCAAAATAGATCAGGTCTGGATAGAAGGTATCTATCTCATTGCTCCAGTTTGCGAGCAGGGAGGCGGGGATGATCAGGAGCGAAGATTTAGAGGTTGCGCCGGTTTTTTTGGTGCTCTTTTTTTCTCTTTTCGAGCTTTTGGCTTTCAGGCCTTCTGTCTTCAGGTTTTTAATTTTCAACTCTTCTTTTTTCAGGGCGTTGAGAAAAGCCAGCACCTGCAAAGTCTTTCCCAACCCCATATCATCGGCCAGGCAGGCACCGAACTTTAATTTATGCAGGTAGAAGAGCCAGTTCAGACCATCCTGTTGATAGGCGCGGAGTTTGGCTTTAAATTTTTTGTCGGTCTTGATCGGGTCGAGGGTTTGGGGTTGGGTTAATTTTTGCATAACTGTTTGCAGCCAAGCGCCGTTCGAGATACCGGAAAGGAGTTCGTCCGTTTCTGTGCCGAGCAGTTTTTGCGGGTTGATCGAGAGCCGCATTGCTTCCAGCAGGGTAAGGCCCTCTTCGTCACTCAGCTCCCGGGCTTTCTCATAGGCCGCAAGCGTCTCTCTTAATTTGTCCGGATCAACCGCAACCCACTTGTTTTTCAGGAAGGCCAAGCCCTCGGATTCGTTGAGCAGGTGGCGGGCCTCTCCCTCGGAGATTTCTGTATCGCCAATCATGAGCCGGGGACTGAAATCAAGCAGAGCCTCAAAGCCGACCATCGAAGGTGTTTTCTCGCCGATACTGAGCTGTAGGCCAATTTTTGCGGCTTTGCCCTTCCACCAGTTGGGAATTCGGCATAAAATGCCGGACTCTTCATAGAGGGGGATCTCTTTGAAAAACGTAAAGGCTTCTTTGCTTGACCATGCCAGCGGATAAAATAACTCGCCACTTTCTCTTAAGTTGGCCACCAGCTCACTCTGCCGGGCCGCATCATCCACGGTTACCAGAAGTTCGAGAAGTTTTTCGTTGTCGCCTTCATACTCTTCCAGGGCATACTTTAACGGTAGATGCTGAGACTCGCCCTCGTCATTTAATCTGGTCGAATAGGTAGCGAGAAAAGCAAATGGGGAGTCGTGATTTTTGTTCTCAACCAAGTGGAAATAGATGCGTCCGACCAAGTGAACGTCGGGGCTGTACTCTTTGACAAACTTCTCGACCGAACCCGCATAGGCGGCAATTTTTCGGGAGAATGTTTGATGCAGGGTTTCCCATAACTCGAGAAAAACCTCTTCCTGCAGATACTCGCACCCCGGCATCATCGGGATCTGATCGCGCAACCGGGCGAGCTCCTCCCCGGTAAGCGGGATGATAGCTTGGTCGCGGAGTTCTTCCAGATTAGGCGTCAGTTTAAGTTTACGGACGAAAAGGCAGGAGAATCTGCACCAAAATTGCAAGGCGGGCGACAGAGATAAAGTTATCTTACTATTGCAAAAACCAACGTAAAAGAGCCAGTTTTCCGGCTCGCTTGTGTAGTGTTCATAGATTTCGCTTTGCAGATGATCGGCGGGCTGGTTGATTTTTCCCGGCGCGGTGCCCCACTCAAGCTGGATGGTTGCATCCGGTATTATTACAGCATTTAATTCGTTGTATGACATAATCAGTCGCTCAGTGGTTATTTTGTGCCGCCCGTTCGGCGGCGGTCAAGGCGCCTTCGAGGTAGCCGCCGTGTTGGTTGGCGGTTTCGGTGCCGGCAAAATGGATAATATTATCCCAGAAAGAGGTTTGGTTGGCCGGGGGGTGGTAGAGGGGGTGTGCATACATCGGGGGTTGGTCAAGTTGAGTGGCGGTAAATTTCTCGCACGCCCAATCCGTATAGTAGATAATTGTCGGCTGGGCCGCCGCCGGGCCGTAGATGAGGGCCAGTTGAGAGAGAATTGCTTCGCTCAAAAGTGCTTGATTGTGGCGTTGGGCCGCCGGAATTCCGACAAATCCGGTCACGCCGTAGGGGCCTTGTTTATGGTTGGAGGCGTCGTGGAGTTCTCCCATGGGCCCGCGCTGGCTGAAAGCCTGGCCCGAGAGCTTTGCTTGGCGCCAGAAAGGTTTCTCGTAGAGAGCGGTAACTTTCGCGTGGCCCGCCATCCAGGTGCCTATTTTAAGCATCGCCTGGGTCAGGTTGGTGGGAAGATCAGGATTAAAGAGAATGGTTGAGGCGGCCAGACGCGGCGGCAGGGCGAGAATTACTTTTTGAGCCTTAAATTGAACCCAGGGATCTTTTTCCAGTTCGCCGACGCTGACCAGAGCTTCGCCGCCCTTTTTTTCAATATTGCAGACCGGGTGATTGAGTCGAATGGCATTTTCGGGAATTTCTTCACAGAGTTTTAAAATTATGGCCATCATGCCGCCCTCCAGCCGCCAGGAGAGGGGTTCATTAGCGTAACCACTAACCGTTTGCACGGTTCCGTTCGAGCTTTGAAAACGGCCCATGCCCTCTTCAAATTGACGATATCCTTTGAGCCCCAGGGTTTGAATAAGCTGGGCCATTTTTGGGTGAATAGCGGGCCAGTACCAGGAGGGGCCGAGGTCGGAAAAGAGTCCCTGATGTTCAGGGCTTAAAATCCGGCCGCCGAGGCGCTCACGGGCTTCAAGAACAACAAAAGATCGGTTTTTTTGAGCTAAAAGGTAAGCGGCGTAGATGCCGCTGAGGCCGCCTCCGATAATTAGAGTATCAATGGTTTCTGTGGGCATATTTGAATTCCGTTAAGTTTTTTTTAAGAGAGTTGCCAGTCGGCCCGTACCATCTCAACGATTTTGCGGTCGTCATCAAAATGAATCTGCATCTCTTCCCAATTGGGTTTTCCCTTAATTTTTTGCATCAAAAGACCGTCGGTATCAAACCAGCGCGGCAGAATTCCGCCCAGGAAATAACCCGATTGTTTTAAAATGGCGGCCGCTGCCCCGACATCGGGAGATGCCAAATTGAGCCACACCTGAAAAATTTCGACGCCCTCTTTCAGCAAACGTTGCTCTTCTTCTTTTAAAGTTTCGGCAAAATCGCTGCCGTTTTCCATTACCGCGATTCTCGCGACGTTGGCGAAACTAAAAACCTCAGTTTTGAGTTGAGTTTTTACGCTTTTGGGTAGTGATTGATTAGCCAGTATGAAGGTGCGCTGATCATCCAGAGTTTCATAAATGAAGCGTAATTGTTGTTCATAAAGCGGGGGCAGGTAAATTGTATGGGGGTGAGCTTTCAGGGTTTTGAAATTAAGCGTAGTTGAAACCCGGCCCTTGGCGCTCTTCTCCTTACTGTAAGCCGCTGCTGGCATCAGGTCGACCTCGATAGCTCGGGTTACAAAACCAATTTTATGACCAAGCTTCTGAGTGAAAATATGATTGCAAACGGTCTCGCCGTAGACCAATTCGACCCCGAATTGTTGCTTGCCGACCTCAAAGCCGTGGGTAACCATATCTGTAAAAATACCGTGGCCGCCGCGATAGTCGGCATGGACAACGCCAGCACCTGATTCATAGATTTTTTTGTAAGGAGCGCTCTGGTAGAGGGCGTTATGACCGATAATATCGCCGTTCGGCGTCTTGGCGACGCTGGAGATGATGCGGCCGGCAGCATTTTCCGTTTTCAGGAGCTCGGGGTCGATATAGGCTCTGATCGGATAGTTGTCACCGTAGACCGAGCGAAATAGAGAGGCGACACCTTCAGCGTCTTCCGGTTTAAAATGATCGACCTGCCACTTTTGTCCCGGTTCAATGTAATTTTTTTTTGCTGGTTTTGTTTTTTCAGACATTGTTAATTTACTCCTCCAGAATATATTCTGTTGATTGTTCTTTGTACAAATTTTCATCTTTCGCAGGCCACTCTTTTAGGAGATGACGTATGATCAGGAAACTGACTATGCCGGATATCGTCAAAGAGACAGGAAGGCTTATATAGATACCATGGCCGCCCCAAAATTGTGAAAAAAGCAGGGCTAGCGGAATCCTTAAAAGCAAAAATCGCAGACAATTGATAGATAGTGAATATTTAGGTTTTTTGAGACCTTGCGATAAACTCGTCATGATCAATTCAAAAGGAGTAAAGAGATAACCCAGGCCAATGATTTTAAGGGCAAAGATGGCCTGTTCTAATACCTCTGGGGAGGGTTTGAAAAGGTGGATTAAGGTGTCGGCATGAAACCAAAAAAGGATGATTATCGGGAAGACAATGACGTAGCAGCCGAGTAATACCGACTTACAAGCCTCTTTGATTCGGTCGAAACGTTTAAGGCCAAGATTAAAGGCGATAAATGGAACCAATGCGCAGGAGAGGCCGTAAAGTGGTAGAGTTACCATTTGTTCGATACGGGTGCTCAAATTCCAGGCCCCGACATAGGCAGGACCGAAGTCTGCAAGCAGATAATTGAGCATGATAAATGAAATCGGAATGACCAACATCGAAACGGCGACCGGTGCTCCTAGTGTGATGATTTGAGGCCAACTTTCAAGGTGTTTCCGGGAAAAAAACAGGCAGGGGTAGTCGAGTCCCCGATTTTTAAGGGCTCGCCCCATTATAATACTAGATAAGATCCAACCCATTAGAGAGGCCAGCGAAGCCCCCTCCACCCCCAGGCCGCAGCTGAAAATCAGGAGCGGATCAAGAATTATATTGAGGAGATTGCCGGCGATCATCGCCAGCATCGGGGTTTTGGTGTCGCCATAGCTGAAAAAGATGGCCTCACAAAGCATCGCAAAGCCAATGACGGGAAAACTTAAAGCCAACCATCGCATATAGCTGCCGCTTTCGCTCAGGAGCTGGGGATGGTTGTCAAAGAGCGCGAAAAGTGGCTGGTTGAAGGTGGGCAGGGCTAATAATAGTAAAGCACTGATCGAGAGAAAGGCGAGTGGGTAGGTGGCCTTGGCGACTTTCTCTGCCTGCTTGTGATCGCCGCGGCCTCGGGCGTGACTCATTATTGCCAGAGCGCCAACTGCCACCCCTTTACATAAAGACATGGCGATAAAGAACAACGGCACGGCCAGCGACATGGCTGCCAAAGGAATGGTTCCAAGTTTGGCAACGAAAATAGTATCGACCAGAGCATAGAGGGTCGTGAAAAACATCGATACCATGGCTGGCGCGCCGAGGCGTAGAAGAACTGTGAAGACCCGTCCCTCACCCATGTTTATGCGGTTATCTGTCATTTTTCATACTGTAGATTTTATGTAATTGTTACATTTTGATGGCTTCGCACCCCAAGAGTACTTCCTGTGGGGCGTAAAAAGTAACGGGATGGCTAAGTAAAAATTTCGATAGACAAGATGTTGTGGTTCTCCAGGCCGAGACCATACATGTAGTATGTCGAGTGTCTGGAGAACCACAACAACGCAGGATGTCGGAACTTTTCACGACGCCATCACATTTTAAAAGTGTCCAGTTCCTTAGTGTTGGTCAACGTCCGCATTACCAGTTCGCACTCGGTTTGGAGCAGACCTGACAGGTAGTTCCAGAAATCTTCATTTTCGACTGTTCCGGATACTACTTGCGGGGGTAGGAACCGGCGCATTTCGGAGATGAAATCTTTCCGAATTGTCGGCTCATCAAGTAGCTGTCGATTACGTTCCTCTATCAATATCAGGAATTTGTTGATGTTACACCGATGATCCGCAATCTTCTTTACGACTAACTTTAATGGCAAAGAGATATTTTGTTGTTTAAGCCAGCCAATATCCCACAAATCACGATTCTTGATCCGGTTCGGTCTGAGGGCGAAGGCAACCATCTTGTCGGCAAGAATTTCTTCTCGGCTTTGGGCTTGGATAATCAGGCCTGAAGTTCCCATCTCTACACCATAATGGTTGCGTAAGATCATGGGTCTTCGGTCATAACTGGGAATGGCGCAAATATTGATATTAATCCTTTGCGTCGGCAGGTTTTTCTGTTGTGAGTGGGTAATGATTTTCAGTTTCCAGGTATCAACATTGCCGGTCTCTCTAACCGGTTCACTCACTTCCACTTGCAAATTGTATTTTATCTGCAGACGCTCAATCAGTACCGTGCCCAGACTGGCTAAGGTTTCGCG
>JAGGWR010000308.1 GCA_021163445.1 Candidatus Tharpella aukensis | reverse complement strand
ATTTCCGGTAGCCGGAAATTGCGAATCGTTCATGCAGGGCATCTTCACTTTTATAAGTGTCAAGTCCCCAGAGGTCGTCAGCTAGACAGAAATCGGCGCCGTCGGGGTGGATGCGCAAGGCGATGGGCGTATTACTTGAACCGTTGATCATCAGGGCATCAAAACCGGCGGCATCGATCGCTTCCGGTACCTTGCCCCCGGCATAAGATTCGGAATAGATGCCGGTTTGCGGTGATTTGCTGTAGACCCCATAGCGGCAAGAACCCCAAATCCGGCTACCGGAAAAAGGCCCGGTCGCAAAAATCAGGCAGTTTTCCGGAGCCAGCGGATCAACTCCGGGAGGGTTGTTTTCAAAAAGAAGATAGGAGGCCAAGCCCTTACCGCCCAGATATTTTTTGTAGATATCGTCAGCCGGGGTTTCGATCTGGAACTTTTTCTTACTCAAATCTACTTTAAGAATCCGACCGTAAAAACCATTCATGATTAATGCTCCTGATCTTGTTCGCGGACAGTCATCTAGCGTAGTGAAAAAAGGGCGTAGAGGCTGAAAAGGTAGACGCCGACGACGAGCAGGGAGTCGACCGGCCAGCGGCCGGCAAGCCGTTTTTCTGAGGCGTAATGGCCGGCGAAAAGATAGAGTCCGGTCATCAGCAAGCCGATGGCGGCGATGAGGCTCTGGCTGGGGGAGGCTGCGGCGAAGATGGAGGAACGAAAATAGAAGAGGTCGGCTACGGCGAGGATCGCAATATTAAAGATGTTGCTGCCGAAAATATTGCCTGCCGCCATGGAAAAACTGCCGATCCTGACAGCGCTGAAAGTGACGACAATTTCGGGTAGTGATGTGGCAATGGCGAGCAGGCTGTTGCCGACAAACGTGGTGCCCCAGCCGGTAATTGAGGCGATATGTTCGGCACTGGCGGCGAGCGTCATTGAGGCCGCGACAATAATTCCGGCATTGATTAAAAGGCTGCGTTTGAGTTCTGGAGGGATAATCTTGATTGGAGTGTCTGAGGTAGAGGCTGTATTGGGTGGCTCTGACAATTGAAAACGATGTAGTTTTTGTAAGCCGATAATGTAAGCGGTGGCAATTAGCAGAGAAAAAAAGTCGATGTGTAAGATGTGCCAGAAGCCTTGTCCGGCAAGCCCCATCAGGGCTAAGCTGATGATGATTAGGGAGAGATAGGCGGTTAGTTGGTTCTCTTCGTCGAGCTTGTGGCGGGCTTGGCCTGCGGAGTGGATAACGATAAGATTAAGAAAGGCCAAAATTGCCAGGTTGGCGGCATTGCTGCCGAAAATATTGCCTAGGGCAAGGTTTGGGGCATTGCAAAAAAGAGCGGCGCTGACGGTACTTACAAGTTCCGGCAGTGAGGTGACAAAGCCGAGCAGAATAACCCCGATAAAGCCCCGGCTTATTCCGGTTTCCTCAGCTAACTGATCCGCAGATTTAGTTAGCCGTTGGCCGGAAATGAAAATCGCAATTGCCGCACAGAGAAAGATTATCCAGATCATAATTTTTTTATTCAGGCACAAAGGCACAAAGGCTGAAGGCACAAAGTAGAAATCAAAATAACTTTGTGCCTCTGTGCCTGCTGCCTTTGTGCCTTATCCATAATTGAGTTGATTTTAGAGAAAATACAAATCTTTTTGGTCCCGGTTTTGCCGGGTTAGGCTCTAAACAAAAGAGCCCGGTAATTGATTTATCGCAATTACCGGGCTCATAAGAATCTTTTGCTTTACATCAATTTGGCGGGTTTATTCGCCCTTGTTTCCGTCTTCGTCTTCTTTTTCGACATCAGAGCTTTCCGTAGCCTCTTCTGCAACTTCAACTTCTGCAGTTTCAACTTCTACAGTTTCAGCTTCTACAGTATCAACTTCTACAGTTTCTGCTTCTACAGCTTCCGTAGTTTCAACTGTTTCAGCTTCAACGGCAACGACCTCTTCCGGGGCGTCGGTGGTGTCGGCATCAGTTTCTACCTGCTCATCATCACCCTCTTTCCGATTGTCGGTGGCTAGCTGCAGGATCTCTCCTAAAGAAACTTTACCTTTCTGGAAACTGTCGGTGATGTACTCTCCGCTCTCCATCTTCTCTTTTTCATCAAGAAAAGCCTTGATACTCAAACCGATCTTGCGGTCTTCGTTGTTGATGTTCAAGACCTTGGCGGTTACGCTATCACCAACCTTGAGAACATCTTCGGCTTTTTTCTCTTTGTCAGAGGTGATCTCCGAGATATGAACCAGACCTTCAACCCCATCCTCAAGCTCAATGAATGCACCAAAGTCGGTAATGTTGGTAACCGTGCCAGTAACTTGATCATTGGTCATCAGTTTTCCGCTGATACTCTTCCAGGGATCTTCATTGAGTTGTTTGATGCCGAGAGAAAAGCGCTGATTGGCGGTGTCGAGGTTAAGGACGACAGCCTGGATGGTTTCCCCTTTTTTGTAGATCTCGCCCGGGTGTTTAAGGCGTTTGCTCCAGGAGATATCGGAGATATGAACAAGACCGTCAATATCATTTTCGATGCCGACAAAGAGACCGAAATCGGTGATATTTTTGATCTCGCCCTCAATCTTGGTGCCGATCGGGTATTTGTCGATAAGGCTGTCCCAAGGATTGGGCTCTACCTGTTTCATGCCGAGAGAAATGCGGCGTTTTTCAGGGTCAATGCTCAAGACTACGGCATCAATCTCGTCGCCGACATTAACAATCTGGGTCGGATGTTTGATCTTTTTGGTCCAGGACATTTCGGAGACGTGAACCAGGCTTTCAATTCCCTCTTCAATTTCAACAAAAGCACCGTAATCTTTAATACTGATAACTTTACCGGTGACTTTGGTTTCGACCGGATAGTTATCCGCCGCTTTGGTCCAAGGATCTTCTTTAAGTTGTTTAATGCCGAGGGAGACCCGTTGCCGTTCCTGATCATATTTGATGATCTTGACATCGATAGTTTCGCCGACGTTTATGCGCTCGCTCGGATGGTTGACCCGGCCCCAGGAGATGTCGGTGATGTGCAGGAGTCCGTCAAGGCCGCCCAGATCAATGAAGGCGCCGTAGTCAGTGATGTTTTTGACAACACCTTCAATAATTGCTCCCTCCTGGAGTTTTTCAAGGAGCTGTTCCTTCATCTTCTCCCGAGACTCTTCGAGAACCGCCCGGCGGGAGATGACAACATTATTGCGTTTCTGATTATGTTTAAGGATACGAAATTCGTAGCGTTCGCCAATCAATTTGTCGAGGTTGCGAACCGGTTTGAGATCAATCTGGGAGCCCGGCAGGAAGGCCGCAACTCCAATATCGACGGAAAGACCGCCTTTGACCTTGCTCGTAATCACACCTTCAATGGTTTCGTCGTCATCGGCAATGCGTTTGATCTCTTCCCAGACTTTCATCCGTTCAGCTTTGGTGCGGGAGAGTTGGATATTGCCGTGCTCATCTTCGTAGCGTTCAAGAAAAACATCGACTTCATCACCTGCAGCAACCGTGCATTCGCCATTGGCGTCACGAAACTGGTTGATCGGGATATGGCCTTCTGATTTATAACCGATGTCGATAACGACATCGTTATCGGAGACCATGACAACGGTTCCGCTAACTAGACCTCCGACCTTGACATCTTTACCTTTAATACTCTCTTCGAACATGGCGGCAAAATCTTCATCAAATTCATCTTCGCCTTCGCCGAAACCTTCTTCTTCAAGATCGTTATCTTGGTCGAAGCTTTCGTCCATTATTGCTGCCATCGTCGTCTCTTCCTGTTCCGTGCTGTTTTCTGTGCTGTTGGTGATGTTGTTTTCTGTCATTGGTTAAAATTTAACCCCCTGTTAAAGTTAGTTGGCCTTAGGTGTACCGCTTAGGGCTATTCAAATACTCTAAAAACGGTGCATGGCCGGGTATGAGGAGTGGAGCCGGGGAATGCGGCAATTCACAACTCAAAGGTTATTTATGCATCCATTTCCACCATGGAAAGGATCTGTAAATACAAGCACGGGCCATTAGCATAGGATTTTGCTAATTGCAAACTTAAAATTCCTTGTCGTTGACTTTTTATGAGTATAATGCGTATATGGTATGAGATAAAATGGATAAATTTCGGTTAAGGGATAAAACGACTATGATCGCAGTTGTAGTTTACGCAGGTTTGATTGCGTTGCTCTATTATGATGGCCTGACCCATATGGTGCGGAGTTGGGGGAGTGAAGATTACAGCTATTGTTATCTGGTTCCGGTTGTTATTCTCTGTATGATATGGGAAAAACGGAGGGCTTTTAAACGTTTACCGGCGAGGGTTTCCGGTTGGGGGTTTCTTCTGTTTGTG
This sequence comes from Candidatus Tharpella aukensis, assembly GCA_021163445.1. Lineage (GTDB taxonomy): Bacteria > Desulfobacterota > Anaeroferrophillalia > Anaeroferrophillales > Tharpellaceae > Tharpella > Tharpella aukensis. Next base: position 7,165 of record JAGGWR010000308.1, on the reverse strand, counting down.
CCCGCTCTTGGCCTTTTTTGGCTCGGTGAACTGGGCGGGGAATATCTGACTCTCTATCTCTCTGCCTGGCTCGTGGTTATGGCTCTGGTCTGGATTCATGCGGGATGGCGTCGAATCAAGGTGATTCTTTTCCCCCTGATGATGATTCCCGCAATGTTTCCCCTGCCCAGTTTCCTTCATAACCGTCTCTCCTTAAAACTTAAATTGATCTCTTCTCAGGTCGGGGTAGAGATGATGCAGATGGCCGGTATGTCGGCCTATCGTGAAGGTAATGTTATCGACTTGGGCTTTACTCAGTTGCAGGTGGTTGATGCTTGCAACGGACTGCGTTACCTTTTTCCGATAATCATTCTTAGTCTGTTATTGGCTTGGGTTTTCCGCGCACCGTTCTGGAAACGCCTGTTGTTGGTTCTTTCATCCTTGCCGTTAGTTGTTTTAACCAACAGTTTCAGGATTGCCGCCACCGGACTTTTGTATGAACCTTTTGGCTCAAAAGTGGCCGAAGGGTTTTTTCACGATTTTTCCGGCTGGTTAATCTTTATGGTGACCTTGGCCATTCTCTTGTTGGAGATGTGGTTGCTTGATAAATTACCAGGTTCTTTGCCCAAAATTTCTTTTGCCGGTTCTGCCGACAGAGAGTCTGCTTTGTTCTCTTCGGCGTCCGCCGTTCGCGGCCGGAAGATAGCTCTGGTTGCGGCTGCGGGGTTGCTGCTGGTCACCTTGTCGATCTCCCGGGGGGTTGAATTTCGGGAAAAGATCCCGCTGGCTCAAGCGCTCAGTCATTTCCCCTTGACCGTTGGCTCCTGGCAGGGTGAGCGCCTGGAAATGGCGGATAAATTTATTGAAGCTCTGGATTTAAGCGACTATTTTATTATCGATTATCAGAACAGTTCAGGTTGGCAGATTAATTTTTATACGGCTTATTATGAAAGTCAACGCAAAGGGGAGTCGATTCATTCCCCGGCTTCCTGTTTAATCGGTAGTGGTTGGGTTTTCAAGGGGGCTGGCGAAAAGGCTCTGGAAATTCCCGGCTATGGCGGAATTACGGTCAATCGCGCCTTTATGTTGAAGAGTGGTATGCGCCAACTCTCTTATTACTGGTTCCCTCAACGGGGACGGAATTTAACCAATGCTTACCAGTTGAAAATCTATGTTTTTTGGGATGCTTTGACCAAACAACGTACTGATGGCGCGCTGGTGCGTTTGATCACGCCGGTCGGAGAATTTGAAAAGGTCGAGGATGCTGATCGCCGACTGCAATCATTTATGAGTCAAGCTTTGCCTCTTTTGGATCAATATCTGCCGGGGCGGAACGTTAATTTTTAGTTTTGAGGAGAGGTCTATGTTGCGTTTGATGAAAATATTTCTGGTGATGGGCCTGGTTTTTGTGCTTTTTGCCTGTAGCGGTCCGGAAGAAAAACGGGCCAAATTCTACAATAAAGGAGCGGCTCTTTACGAACAGGGCGATTATGTCAAAGCAATACTGGAATTGAAAAATGCGCTTCAGGTTGACCCCAAATTTGCTCAAGGTTACTATCTTATGGGGATGTGTTCGTTTCGTCAGAGTAACTTCAAAAAAGCCTACGGAGCCTTTAATAAAGCTCTTTCTCTTGATTCCGGTTTGGTTTCGGCACAAGTTATGGTCGGGCGCTTATTGATGATGGGTGGAGAAATAGAAAAAGCTCTGGCCGAAGCGGATAAAGTTTTGGCGGTTGATACCGCCAATCAGGAGGCTCAGCTTTTGCGTGGAGCTTGTCTTGCAGCTCTGGGGCAAAAAAAAGAGTCAGTGGTCGTCTTGGAAAAACTTCTTGCTGAAGGTTGTCAGGAGCCTGATCTCTATATTCTGCTTGCCAATTTGCGTCTTAAAAATGAGGATATGGCTGGTGCCCAGAGCTATCTTGAGCAGTTGCTGGCCCATGACGAAAGGCATCGATCCGGTCGCTTGCTCTTGGCCGCAGTTCTTGAAAGGCAGCAAAAACTGGATGAGGCTGAGGTCGAGCTTAAGTTGCTGATTTCACAACAAGAGCTTGAGAAACAAGCTGAAGCCCGGATGTTGCTGGTTAAATTCTATATTCATAATGATCGGCATCCCGAAGCTGAAGAGCTGCTTAAGGTGATGATTCAAGAGCGTCCGGAAGAGGAACGTTTTCGGGTGTTTTTGATTCGTTTTCTGGCCGACCAGCAGGAGGAGGAGAAATCTCTGGTGGTGTTGCGGCAAGGATTGGTTGATTTACCTGAGTCTTTGGTTTTGACCGAGATGATGGCTAAATATCAGATCAGTAAACAAGAAGTTGAAAAGGCAACTTCACTTTTGACCGCTTATACCGAGAAAATGAAAACCGGCCCCCAATTTCTTCGGGCCAAGTTGGTGTTGGCCCAGATTGCTGTGCAGCAGAAAGAGTATGACAAGGCGTTGGCATTGGTCGATGAAGTCTTAGCCGAAAATAGTAGTGATCTCGGGGCGCAGATATTAAAAGGAGATCTCCTGCTGCAGAGCCGCGATTTTGATGGCGCGATCGCCGAATACCGGGCGGTTTTGCGAGATGTGCCCCTGAGTGTACCGGTGATGTTCAGCCTCGCCAAAGCCCATATCGGTAATGATGAAAATAGCCTTGCGCTTGATCTTTTGCAGCAAGCTTTTGATCTTGATTCCAAGGTAGTGCCTATGGCAACATTGTTGGCTCAGATCTACCAACAGGAGGGGAAATTTGCCCAGGCTTTGTCTGTTACGGAAAAAGCTTTACAGGAAAATCCGGAAAATCCCGGACTCTTCGAAATGACTGTCAGTTTAATGGTTCGTCGGGGGCGTGCTGCCGATGCTCTGGAGCTCTGTCGCCAATATCTGGCTAAAAAGCCCGACGATCCGCAGCTCAATGTGCTTTTAGCCCGGATTCATATTGCGATGCGGGATTTTCCGCCGGCTCGGGAACGTCTGATCAAGGTGCTTTCTCAAGATCCTGATAACCGGGCTGCACTCTTTATCCTGGTTCAACTCGAAATGTTCAAAGGATCGCCGCAGGAGGCTTTGACTCATGCTCGGCAGCTTCGGCAAAAAGAGCCTGAAAACCAGGTTTATGCTTTGGTGCTTGCGAATCTTTATGAACAGACCGGCAACTTTGCTGAGGCCGCCGAGATCTACGGTGAAATTTTAGTCCAAAATCCGCAGTCATTGGTGGCGGCTAATAATCTAGCCTATTATTATGTTGAGCATCAAGCTTCAGTCGAGAATATCGCTAAGGCTAAGGAGCTTCTCAAACCTTATATTGATAAATATCGCGAGGATCCGGTGTTGATGGATACTGCAGCCTGGGCCTGTTTTCATGCTGGAGAGTATGAAAAAGCGCTGGAGCTGCTAGGCGGGCTTGAGGAGAAAATCAAACAATCACCCGAAGCGCTCTATCATCTCGGCATGATCAATAAAAAACTCGGTAACCGGGAAAAGGCGAAAAGCTGCTTGCAAGCGGCTCTGATGAACAAAAAATTTATTGCAGTAAAAAAGGCTGAAGCGGCTTTGCAAGAGTTGTAGAAGTAAGGCCTGCAGATTGTAAAAGTATAAAAAAAGCGGGTTCTTTATGGCTCCGCTTAGTAAGTATTAGGCATTAGTTTCAAACTACTGTGATGTGGGGACAGAATTTAATTCTGTCCTCTATGACAACGGTTAAGAACCTCAGATAATTTCCCGACGGTATAGGGTTTGGCGATGCAGTCAATAAAGCCGTAGTCCGTGAAATTGGCCATGGCCGGGTCTTTCGAGTAGCCGCTTGAGACAATGGCTCGGGCTTTCGGGTTTAACTCTAAGATTTTTTTCAGTGTTTCTATGCCGCCCATGCCTCCGGGGATGGTCAGGTCAAATATCAGTAAGTCATAAGGACGGTTTTGTTCGAGACTGTGACGATAGGCGGTCAATGCCGCCGCACCATCATTGACCGGGTCAACTTTATAGCCCAGATGTTCAAGTATCCAGGAGGTGGTTTCCAGGATCATCTCTTCATCATCCAGCAAAAGGATTTGCCCGGAGCCTTTGCAGGTTGCAATGGTTGAATCCTGCTTTATGACCGGTTTTTTTGTCGAGGCGGGCAGGAAGATGGTAAAACTGGTGCCTTGAGATGAGGTTTCGGAAATCTGGATGTGGCCGCCATGGTTCTTGATGATAGTATAGCTTGAGGCCAGTCCTAAGCCGCTGCCCTGCTCTTTGGTGGTGAAGAAGGGGTCGAAGATTTTTTCTTTAATCTCTTCGGGGATGCCGCTGCCCTGATCCTGAATTGTTATTTTAAGATAGTCTCCCGGGCTTAGGGATGCGGGAGGATTGTCACTCAGGGTAATGTTTTCTCCGTTAATGGTTATGATGCCGCCCTCCGGCATGGCGTGCGTGGCGTTAATAATGAGGTTGTTGATAACCTGACTGAATTGGCCTTTGTCGATCTCCGTAGAGCTTAGTTCCTGCGCAAAGAGAAAGCGGCATTTGCAATTTGAGCCCCTGAGACTGAAATCAGCTGATTCATGAATGATCTCCTCAATTGAAGCGAGCTCTTTAACCGGGGCTCCACCTTTAGCAAAGGTAAGCAGTTGTTGGGTGATGTCGCGGGCTCTTAGTGTCGCTGATTCAGCGCTTTGCAGGAATTTAAAGCTTTTATCCTCAGAATTTCCGGTCAGCATCGCCAGTGAGACATTACCCATGATTGCGGTTAGAAGATTGTTGAAATCATGCGCCAGGCCGCCAGCAAGAACACCTAATGATTCAAGTTTCTGCCCTTTGCTAAGCTCATTTTGGAGAGCCTGTTTTTCTGTAATATCACGAAAAACGACAACCGTTCCCTGCACTGTTTTCCCGCTGAGAATCGGAGCCGAGGTGTGGGAAATGAGCCGGATATCACCTTTGTGAGTTTGTAATCGGGCATCGCCGACGACCATGGTTTGTTTGTTGTCCGGCAACTCACTGTCATAACTCCCTTCATAATAATTTTTAAGCGGTTTATCTTCAGGGTTGCCATTTTTATCGACCAAGGTGAAGATGTTGGCCAGGGTCTTGCCCTTAACCTGATCTGCGCGCCAGCCGGAGATTTTTTCCGCCGCCGGGTTCATAAAAAGAATCTGTTTTTGTTCATTCACTGCGATGACGCCGTCGGCGATGCTGGCCAGGGTTACGCTCAGGTGTTCTTTCTCTGCGGCCAGCTCTTTTTCAGTTTCATGGCGGCGCGATATCTCGTTGGTCAGGGTTTCAACTTGGCGGTCGATCTTGATTGCCATCAGGTTGAAACCTTGGCTTAATGTCCCGATTTCATCCTGGCGGGGGTTGTAAACCCGGGTCTCAAGATTACCGGAAGCCAGTTTTTTCATGGCATTAGAGAGCTGTTCGATCGGTTTAGCAATCGAGTTTGAGACTATAAAAGCGAGAAAAATTGCCAGGAGCAGGGCGCCGCCGAAAATGACTCCCATGTGAATCATGGCAGTGTTAAGCTGGGCAATTTTTTTGTCCGCATTAACCAATGTGATAATTGCGGCAAAGCGTTGGTTTTGGTAGTTCTCAATGAAATGGTAGCCAAAATAGTTATTATCTTTCGCGATTGGGCAGAAAATGGGTTGCAGCTCCGGCGCCTGAGAGCTGTCGCGATCATAGTCTATAAGCCCCTGAAAAGGTTGAAAGTTGGTTTTTCCCCGACAATAGTGAAGTAGTACTTGCTGACCCACGGCCAGAACCAGTTTTTCGCTTTTGGCAGTCTTCCGCATCTTTTGGATTAGAGCCATATTTTCATTAATCAGAACACCGCTTAAAACACTGCCGATCAGGTGGTCACGGATTTTGATAGGGGCAGCACTCTCAAAGAGAAGTAGGGGGTTGTCTCCATCTGTTTTGAGTTGGGCGTTCAGGTGGCTTTTGAGAAAATCGGTCTCTTCCAGGTGAAATGCTGCCAGTCTTTTTCCCTGAAGAGCTTGGCTGGAGAGAGGATGATTTGAGAGCATGACCGGAAGGTCGGGTTTTTCAGCTGACGGGGAGAATGCCAGGAGTTTACCGTCAGGATCAGTGATCGCGAGAAAACTAAGTTGGTAATTACGACGTAAAGTTGAGATATGTTCCTGGAGTTGCGGAGCCACTCCCAGGCGCAACGTGGTACGGCAGGTGTTGTCTTTAGCGATGCTTTGCGTGGCTGCCTTAAGGGCTGTAAGTTCATTGTTGAGGAAAAGGTTGCAGGTTGAGAGTGTGGCGTCAATTTCACGAATGGTATTGGCATTGATCTCCCGCTTGATCGTGCGGGCCGTAAAATAGGCGGCCAGAGCCATGGCAAAGAGGGTGATAATGATAACGGCTAAAATCAGTCGGGCTCGTAACGAGTAGAACCAGACCCGGCGGCTTCTGGAGGGGGTTTTATTTTCCATGGGGTACCTTCTCCTCCCCCTTTTTTAAGTTAGCTGGAAGGGCTCGGTGTTCCGGGTAGACACTCATTTGGTCAAAGACAACTTGAGCTCCATCGAGTAGCTCCAAAGGGATAGTGACGTTAAGTTGTCGGGCTCGGGCCAGGTTTAAGGAGATAGCATACTTTTCTGGTTGGCTGATCGGAATTTTGGCGACCGGAAATCCTTTGATCGCTTTTTCAATCTTACCCGCGAGTTGACGGCCACAGGCGTCGAGATCGATACCAATAGCGCCCAGATAACCCATTTTGACAAAGCTGGTCATCCAGGAAAGGCCCGGTTTTTCAATATTTCTGAAAGTCCAGGAGAGGGACTCAGGCAGGGGCGTACCGCTGCCATCGGCCCGGAGCAGACTGATCGGTACGTATGGGTAGATGATGTCGATCTTGGGGTCGGATTCGAGCCTGAGCATGGTCTTTTTATATTCGGCCAGGGTGTTGACCTCTTCGAAGTGGGTCAGTGCAAAGGGAAATTGTTGAGGGTGAGTTTTCAGCCACTGTTGCAGTTCCTGATTCATACGGCGTAGAAAAAGGGTGCTGCCGGAACTGACTATGGCCAGGGTTCGGGCCTCGGGCAGGAGCTCCTTTATGAGGCGAAAACTTTTTCTATGATCATGTTCCTCGGTAATTCCGGTGATATTAAAGCCAGGTTGGGAACGACTCTTCATAAATTGGTGTTCCCGGTTGTAGATCTCGGGAGCGACATTCATGCCGGCAAAAAAGATCGGGTACTTACTTTTCGCCAGTGGCAGCAT
>JAGGWR010000247.1 GCA_021163445.1 Candidatus Tharpella aukensis | reverse complement strand
GATCTACGCCGCGAATATAGTGTTAAGATTATGAAGTAGTGCGTGACCAAAAACAAAACATTAAAGACTACCGCCATGTCCCGACAACCATCCTGCCGTCAATGCCGCCACTACTATGTCACCTACGACCCCAAAAAGCCGTACGGCTGCCGGGCCTACTCATTCAAATCAAAAAATAATCCGGCCCAGGTGGTCTTAAACACTTCAGGCAAACCCTGCCTGATGTTTGCCCCAAAAAAAAGACCAGACCCATCGTAAAATTTCGCTTGAATGAAATAACCAAGTAAAAAAAATATTTTTAATATGTCCACTTATGGTTGGCTTTGATTTTTGAAAAAGCTCACATAAGTGCGTCTGGGTCAGCCATACGGTCTCATCTTCCAAATGAAGTTATATAATCAGCAAGCTGGATTTCCTTTCAAACCTGTTACTTCGGCTACTTCCCGCATGCCCATAATGGTATCTTCAATAAGTTCCCCAATCTCGACTCCTAGCATGTCGGCACCCTTCTGGATGATGGAGCGATCCACTCCGGCGGCGAACGCTGGAGATTTCCATTTTTTCTTGACCGATTTTACGGTCATATCAATGACACTCTTTGATGGCCGAACCATGGCATTGGCCGCAATAAGACCGGTTAGTTCATCAATCGCATAAAGTGTTTTTTCCAGAGTATTTTTGGGCTCTACATCTGAACATATTCCCCATCCATGGGAGACGACGGCGCGGATATACTCTTTCGGCCAGTTACGTTCTTCTAGAATTTCTTTCGTCTTGGTACAGTGCTGATCCGGATATTTTTCATAATCCAGATCATGAATCAGACCGATAATTCCCCACTTATTTTCATCCTCGCCGTGTTTCCTGGCAAGATAGCGCATAACTCCCTCGACGGCGTAGGCATGCTTGCATAGACTATCACTTTTATTGTATTCATGCAGAAGATTTAACGCTTCATCACGAGTTGGAATTTTATCTCCCATTTTCACTCTCCTTTTCTCCTTTAGTTACCAGAATATCCTCAAGCATCAAATATTGCAGGTCACAACCGTAAAACATATTGAGAGCATCAGTCGGTGAGCAGATCATCGGTTCTCCCCGGCGGTTTAGTGAAGTGTTGAGAACTACCGGAACCCCGCGCAGTTTTTCTAACTCTTCAAGCAGGGCGTAGTAGCGGGGGTTGGTTTCTCGTTCGACAATTTGGGCCCTGGCCGTGCCATCTTCGTGGACAACCTCGGGAATCCGTTTTTTCCAACTTTCGGCTACGGTAAAAGCAAACGTCATATAGGGTGCCGGATGGTCAGTTTGAAGAATTTCGGGGGCGACTCGGTCGAGCATACTTGGGCAAAAAGGCCGCCAGCGCTCCCGGTATTTGATCTGGGCGTTGATCGTATCGGCAACCCCGGAATGACTCGGATCACCTAAAATACTGCGATTACCCAGAGATCTGGGGCCAAATTCCATGCGCCCTTGAAACCAGGCCAAAGGTTGGCCGTCGGCTAAGATCTGAGCTCCTTTTTCGGGCACATTTTCGATCCTTTGCCAAAGTGGTTTTTCGCTATGTTCAAGACAGGCATTAATACACTCATGGGTCGTATAGGCCGGGCCAAGATAGACATGTTTAAGTTTTTTTACGGTTTCGCCCTTCTCTTGGGCGACAAACGAGGCCGCCCCGATAGCCGTACCGGCGTCACTGGCCGCCGGTTGAACAAAGAGTTCGTTAACCTCGGGCAGTTCCATAAGACGCTGATTGAGTTTAACATTTAAAGCGACCCCACCGGCAAAACAGAGACGCCCGGTCTCGGCCAAAATATCACCAAGATAGGTTTTGACCAGAGACAACGCTGTCTCTTCGAGCAGTTTCTGCATTGAGGCGGCATAGTCGATATAGGGATCGTCAATCTCATCGCCCTCACGTTTAGGGCCAAGCCATCTGATCAGTTTAGGAGTAAAATAATAGCCGCGCTGCTGATCTTTATAACGCCTTAAACCGACAACATTAACCAGGTCGGTATTGACTTTGAGATCACGACCATCACAATCTAAAAGAGGGGAAAAATCATATTTGTCGGGGTTCCCATAAGGAGCCATCCCCATCACTTTAAACTCCCCATCGAGCATCTCAAAACCTAAGAATTGGGTCAGAGCACCATAGACGCCGCCTAAAGAGTCAGGATCATAAAACTCCTTGATTTTATGAATAACCCCGTTCTCACCATAACCAAAAAAAGTGGTCGCATATTCACCTTTACCATCTATTCCAAGAATCGCACATTTCCCCTTAAAACCACTAAAATGGTAGGCGCTGGAAGCATGGGCCAAATGATGCTCGACCGGAACAAAAGGGGTGCGCTGGGAGTCGATCCCGAGATCCGCCATAAGTTGTAATATGCCCCGTCGATTACGGCGAAAATGGCGGTTGCCGTTAAAAATAGCGTCCAGAGCCCGATCCGGTGCATACCAGTAACGTTTGGCAAAATGAAAACGTCCGGGATTTGAAAAAAGCCCCATCTCGGCAAAAGGAAAAGCGACATAATCGATATCACTTGGTTTTACCCCGGCAAAATCGAGACAGAAACGGGCGGCATGGTAAGGCCACTTGTTTTTGGCGTGTTTATCACGTAAAAAACGCTCCTCTTCAGCCGCTGCAACCAGTTCACCATCAATCAACAACGCAGCTGAAGGGTCATGCGTCAACGACCCCGAAAGACCTAAAATTATCATCTAAAATTCCTTGTTATTTAGTTAAAAAAAAGAGCCAAGCATGAACAAAAATCGGAATAGATCGCCGCATACCGCATACCGGAAGCGGGGTCAATGCTTTGCGTCAATGCGCAGCATTTAAGCAAGGCTTTGACCCCATATATGAGAGCGAAGCAAAGTTCACACTATTTCTAATTCTCTATAAGTGGGTAACCAAATATTTACTATCACCATGGCATCTGTAAACCTTGCAGAATCTTTTGAAACTCACGTTCAAGTTTGGGTTCTCCCTGCCAGTTGGCAAGGAGACGGTGGTGATCTTTTTCTACGGCCTTTTTAAAGCCCGCACCCAACCTGGGCCAGTAACACATTGCGTCAAGGTCTAAAAGATAGAGCTTACCATCATCACCACAGAGAAAATTGGTTGCTTTGAAATCACCGTGACTTAAACCTAAATCAATCAGTCGCTGCAAAAGTATGGCAAATTGTTGTAACCAGACTTTAAGAGCCGACTCGGAAAGATCACCTTTTCGCAAATAGTCAAAAGCGCTGCTCCCGGCAACATACTCACTGATAAAATAAGCCGTGGAACGAAATCCACAGCAACGTTTTTCGAGCATGGCGATCGGTTTCGGAGTAGCAACCCCCCACCAACTCAGGCGCTGTGCGTTTTTCCAGGAAACCTGAGCCCGACTGGGACGCCAACAGCGCCGCAAGGCATGACTGAAATTCTTGATATTATAACGCTTTACAACTAAGTTCAGCCCCGCACAATCGAGTTTAACCACCGTCGCGCTGTTACCGGCTTTAAGAATTTCACCATCG
>JAGGWR010000360.1 GCA_021163445.1 Candidatus Tharpella aukensis | reverse complement strand
TATAATTGGGGTCAGAGTAAAATTATTTAATTTCACTCTGACCCCAATTAAAAAATACTTGACTCAAGTCAACGAAAAAAATGTATTTTGCTGCTATTGTTGTGCTAATAACATTTTGCATTTTTGCAAATTTCATCCTCCGGCAACCAATCCATATAACGCTTGGAAATTATTGATGAACTATTTTAAGAATATTTATAGCTTCGAAAAAAAACCGGCTGCCGCCGGATTAACCTGGCTGAGATATCTACTCCTGATTGGCATTTTCGGCCATCTGTTCGGGCTCGTGGCTCCGGCCCCGGCTGTGTGCGCTGCTCTCACCATTAAAAAGTGCGTTGAGCTGGCTTTGCAGAATAATCCGGAGTTACAAAAACAGCGGCTCAATCTAAAACTTGCCGATGAAGATATCGCCGACCGGAAATCACAAGATTTCGGACAATTCAATATTGTCTCTTCCTACACCCATTACAATCTCCCCCGCACTTTAGCCCCGATGACGCCTGGCTTAGTAACCAACGGCCCCGAGAAAGTTCCAACCACGGAAAACCTTTTTAGCGCAGGCATCGTCTACGAGGTCACTCTCTTCACCGGTTTTGCCCAAACCCGGTCGCTGGAGATTGCTGCCCTGCAAAAGGAGCTCGCTGGCAAAAATCTAAAATTGAGCCGGGAGCAGCTAATCTACAACGTCAAAACCCTCTATGTAAACAGCCTCTCTCTCCAGGCTCAGAAAAAAGCCCAAATCGCCTATGTCGAGGCTTTACAACGCCTGCATGACAATGTAACCCGCGAAGTCCGACTCGGGAAAAAAGCTCGAATTGATCAACTGAAAACGGCGGCTGACCTGAAAAATGCTGAGGCCCAGCAAACCCGAATCGAAGCCAATATCACAATCATGAAAGCCTCCCTGGCTAACCTGCTGGGGCTTGAGTCCCTGGCCCAGCTGGAGGACGTCACTCTGTCGCCAAAAGCAATCAGCTCCGAGATGGTTACGGAGAAAGATTTTACCGGAGAACTTACCAACCTGGAACGTCTGCAAACCACTCAACTGACCATAGATAAAAATACAAAACTCATCCAAAAGGAGGGTGGAGCCCTCTACCCCCAAATCGTTCTGAATGCGGGTTACGGACAGAATTTCGGATCCAATGACAGCAGTAACAAAAAAAGCGGTGACTGGGAAAACCAGGAAGTTTGGCAGGCGGGCTTAAATCTAAAATGGAATATTTTTGATTTCGGCAGCGCTAAGGCCAAAATGCGCAAGGCCAGGATTTTGGAAAGTCAGAGCCGTCATGACCAGACCAAAACCGAACTTGAACTTAAACGCGCCCTTAAAGAGGCGGTCACCAAAATCAACACTGCGGTCACCGATTACAAGAGTGCCGAGGCGGAACTGGCCCTGACCCGGGAGACCGAAACCATCGAAGCGCTGCGTTTTGCCCAAGGGGCCGCCGACATCAACGATCTACTCGCGGCCAAGGCCCGTAATCAACTGGCTGAAAGTCGCTTTATCGGGGCCGGATACAGCTATAAAAGTGCCCGCTTTTACCTCGACTACCTGCTTGAAAATGGAGAAAATAGATGAAAAAAATTATCCTCATTCTGCTGCTCATCATTGTGATTGCCGCCGGAGCCGCACTTTTAAAAAAACGTAAACAGAGCATGAGCAAAGCGCCGCTGGCAACGCCAATGACCTATACGATCAAGATCGTGGAGCCCAAAACCCGAACTGTCTCTCAAGCCAGCACTTTTTTAGCCAAACTGGAGTCCGCAAACAGTGCTGCGATCTCCTCAAAACTCTCCGGCCGCATCAAGACTCTGCTGGTACATGAAAGCCAAAAAGTCGATCAAGGCAAACTCCTGGTGCGCATCGATGACCAGGAGATCCGGGCCGCCATTAAGGCGTTGCAGGCTCAACTTTTATTTGCTGAAAAACAGCGTAATTACAGCAAAAATCAGTACCAACGAAATCTGGCTCTGTTTGAGGTCGGAGGTCTGGCCCAGGAAAAGCTTGAGGATTCAGAGGTTAACTTAAGCCGGGCCGCGGCCACCGCAGAAGATGTGGAGCAGAAAATAAGCAGCTTAAAAAACGAGCTCGACTATTTGGAGCTCAAAGCCCCTTTTGCTGGCATCATCGGCACAATTTTTCTCCGCCAGGGTGATCTGGCCGTCCCGGGCCGCCCGCTTCTTTCACTGAACTCCCGGCCCCAGAAACTCACGTTCAGCTTTACGCCGGGCTCGGATGAAATATCTTCCGGACAGGAGGTTCGCCTCAACCGGGTAAAAATCGGAGAGACAACCAACCTCTATAATGAAGCCAGCAACGGATTGGCGGTAGCCGAGATTGCCTTAAACGAACGACTGGAACGACCCAACAACAGTTATCTGACGATTGAGGTAGTCACCAAAACCGCCAGCGGCTGCACCGTGCCGATCTCGGCCCTGCTCCATCGAGAACTAGGAACAAGTGTCATGCTTTACCAAGATGATCATTTCAAGGAAAAACCGGTCAGCGTTTTGGCTCAAGGTAAGGAGTTTGCCCTGATTGATCCACCGCTGAACCACCCGGTAGCCGTAGCCGCCGAAGCCAAACTGAGCCTGCTTCCAACCTATAGCAAAATCAGAGTTCTTCCAGGGGATAAACATGAATAAGAGCTGGATTGAACGTCTGCTGGGACGCCCCTATTTCATCTATTCATGCCTCGCCCTTTTTCTCTGCCTGGGGGTCATGGGCTACCAGCAAATTGATCGAAAACTTTTCCCCGAATCCAACTATCCCGAGATTGCCGTGGTCATCGTGCAACCAGGCGGGTCGGCTAAAACTTTGGCCGCCAACGTCAGTGTTCCGGTAGAAGAAGAGCTCTACACGTTAGAAAATATCCGCCGGGTCTACTCCACGACCATTGATGAGGTCAGTGTCATTCGGGCCGAGTTTGAATATAGCCAAGATTTGGGGATGGCGGCGGCCGATGTCAGCAATGCCCTGGACAAAATCCGCTCCTTGCTCCCGACCAATATTCTTGAGCCCCAGATTCATAAAATATCTGCCGCCACCGCCCCGATTATCGTCATTGCCGTCAGCCCGAAAGACCCAATGCCGCTTGAGGATGTTCGCCAACTTGCGGAAAACAGCTTAAAACAGCGATTCATCAAACTCCCCGGCGTCGCCAACGTCGATGTTTTCGGCGGCTATAAAAAAGAGCTTCAGATCATTGTCGACAAGAAAAAACTTGACCGCTACGGGCTCGGCATTGAGCTCGTATTGGCCACCATCCAATCCGATAACCGGGATTATGCGATTGGCTTTATGACCAGCGATGAAAGTCGCTACCTGCTCAAATCACCAAGCCGCGAAGAGAGTATTAAGGGGCTTAAATCACTGCGTCTAAACGCCGACATAACGCTTGCCGATGTGGCTGAAATCTATTTCGGCCATTACGAAAACAGCGCCGCTTATTATGGCAATGGTAAAGCGGCTATCGCCCTGGCCGTACAACGCGGGCTCGATAGCGATGTGGTGCGAACCATTAATGACATCGAAGAGGAACTGACCAAGATCAAAGCCCGCTACCCAGGACTTGACTTTGAAATTACCGACACCCAGAAAGATACGATTGTTCAATCGACTGAAAACATGTTCGAATCACTGCGTGACGCCATTTTCATGTCGACCTTTGTCGTCTTTCTTTTTCTCGCAAGCTTCCGCCAAGTGCTGGTAATCCTGGTCACCATTCCCCTGGTTTATGCCACCACAGTGGCCCTGATGTGGCTGGCCGGGGTTGAATTTAATGTCGTCACCCTGACCGGTATCATCTTGGCCTTAGGCCTCTTGCTTGATGACGCCGTCGTCGTGATGGAGAATATTGAACGTCACTATCGAGAGCTGGGTTCAGAGATTCACAAAGCGGTCATGGAGGGCACGAAAGAGATTATGTTTGCCGATCTCTCGGGAACCGTCACCACCATGATTGCCCTGGCCCCGATTCTCTTTGTCGGCGGCTACCCGCAAACCGTATTCAGACCGTTGACCACAACTCTGCTCCTGGCCCTGACGGCGTCATATATAATTTCAATAACCGCAGTGCCGTTACTGTCGCTCAAAATCCTGACACTAAATCATCCTCTTCTTTTACGGGCGGAAGACTTTTTTCACCGGATCACCAGCCGAGCTAATGCAGCAATACAGGGTTTCTTCAGCCAAGCCGTGGAAGCCGCCCTGAAACGAAAGATTGTTGCTGCAGCCTATTTTGTGACCCTGTTATTGCTCTTTATTATAAGTCTCAAAGGCGTAATGCCGACCGTCGGCCGCGAGCTCATGCCGCCGATGGATACCGGCGCTATCAAAATCAACATAACCACCGATCCCAATCTGCCGATTGTGGCAAGTCAAAAAATTGTCCGCCAAGCTAATAAAATCATCACGGCTACCGGGGAACTTAACTATCTCTCCTCTGCTATCGGCAGTGAAGCCGGGATTTTAACTGTCGGCAGCAGTTCCGGCAGCGATCGGATTGCGATTATCGCCACTTTTGTCAACCGCTATGAACGGGAAGAGTCGATCTGGGATATTGGAAAACGTCTGCGCGAACAGCTGGCTCAAATCGAAAACATCAAGCGCCTGGAGGTCGTCGATTTCGGGGCCACGGCAATGTCCAGTATTCGCGCCAATATCGACGTTATGCTTTCCGGCCCGGATTTTGATGATCTGGCTAAAGCCGGTGATCAGGTCGAAAAAGCCCTCTATAAAACCCGAGGCGTGGTCTCGGTCTCCAGAACCTGGGATATCGATAAAACCGTCTACAACCTCAACATCAACCGGGAACGAGCCGCCTTTTACGGGCTCAAACATGCGGCTATCAGCGCACAACTGCAAGCTCTATTACGCGGTGCCCAAGTGGCCACGTTCCCCGCCGCCAACAGTATCGATTTCGGGGTTCGAGTCTGGTTACCGGCGGCCCAACGGGATCGCCTCGAACTCCTCTCAACAATTTTGCTGGAAACCCCAAAGGGTGAAAGAATTCCCTTATCAACTTTAGCCACAGTCAGCCGAGACTTAGAGCCCGGAGTCATCAACCGGGAAGCCTTAAACTACACCCTTAATGTCTACGGTCATCGCGAGAAAACCGCAATTTCCCATATCATGGATAACTTTGGCCAAAGCTTCAAAGGCACCGTCCTGCCCGCATCGGTAACCATGAAACAGGTCGGCGATATCGAGCAGTTTAAAAACTCCGCCGGGCGTATGGGCAAAGCCGTCGGTTTTTCAGTTATTTTGATTTTTTTCACGCTGATCACCTTTTTTGACTCAGTCAAAGCTTCCCTGATGATCGTTCTCTCGATTCCTTTAACCATCATTGGGGTCGCTTGGACATTGCTGCTACTCAATTATCATGTCGCGATGCCCGCCATGATGGGCTTTATTCTGCTCTCCGGCGTCATTGTCAATAACGCCATCCTGCTCATCCATTTTGCCCTCGAAAAAATGGCCGAAGGGATGAGCAAAAAAGAGGCCATGCTCGAAAGCATCAAAATCCGCACCCGCCCCGTCCTCATGACTGCTTTCGCCGTCGCCGCCGGCATGCTCCCGGTAGCCTTAGGCTCAGCCATCGGCCTCGAACGCTTAGCCCCCTTAGGCGCAGTCGCCATCGGCGGCCTCTTGGTCGGCACATTCCTGACCTTGCTTTTTATTCCACTGATTTTTATCTGGACAACGAAGGATAGACCGAGTCAAGCTTAAACAAGCTCGCAAACAGACCACCTTTTAAACACAAAATAAACTATTTATGGCGGCCATTTCTCAAAGACCCCAAAGATGATTTTGTTTTAGAATTAGCTGTTAAAGCGAGAAGTCAATATATCATTACTTTTAATAAAAAAGATTTTAAAAAAATATCAAAATTTGGAGTAATTGCTTTGTCTCCGTGGGAATTTTTAAAAGCAAGAAGACTATTATGGGTACTGTAAGCTTGAGATTGCCTAATTTTCTCCATAAAGAGGTAAAAGGCATAGCAAAAGAAGAAGGTATTTCTATTAATCAATTTATTGCTACTGCCCTTGCTGAAAAAATGTCAGCTTTGAGGACTCAGGAATATCTCGAACATCGAGCTGCACGTGGAAGTAGAGATAAATTTGATTCTGCATTGTCGAGAGTCGGCAATAATCACCCATTAGATGAAAATGATATAGCCATAAAATAAAATAAAATAAAAGGATAAGTGCTTGGGTAGGGTTTTGTGACCGGAATGGTTTAATTTACATAATAGCCTTGCATTTTAAAACGAACTGTTTTAAAATATGCTTTCTTTTTTAAAAGAGACGGGTACATGAAAAGGCATATTGAGCAGAAACTACTGGAATGGAAGAATAAAAAGCGACGAAAACCCCTGTTTTGCGACAGGATGCTGCTAAGCTTTTAAAGCAGTTGAAAAATGCTAAAAACCCTTTGATTATTACACAGAGAGGACAAGCCGCAGAAGTTTTACGAAATTGATATATTGTTTGTAACTATTCAAATAAAAATCTTTCCCGGATTCATCAAACCAAGAGGATCAACCAGGTTCTTGATCTGGCGCATCAGATCAAGGCTATCACCGTGCTCCTGGCGCATAAATTGACGTTTGCCAATACCCACCCCATGCTCTCCGGTACAGGTGCCACCAACCTCTACGGCCCGAGCCACGATATGATGGTTAATTGCCTCTAGAATTTTCCATTCCTCCTTATTCTCAGGATCGCCCACGAGGACAACGTGCAAGTTACCATCTCCGGCATGACCGAAGACATAACCCACCGCCATACTTTCATCTACCTGAGCTTGTGCAAAAACCACCATCTCCGGATATTTCGAAATGGGTACTGCGGCATCCACAATCAGGGTTTCCTTGCCCGGATGGGCTCGATGAATAGTTTCCCAGGCTTCATGCCGCGCCCGCCAAAGGTTTTTTCGATGGCTTTCTTCCATGCCGAAGCCAAAACCTACGGCACCATACTCACGACAGAGCTCTGAAGTTAACTGTTTGGTCTCCTTAAGGGTGGCTTCACTGATCCCATGAAATTCACAAAATAGTGAAGGTTCTTCAGGCAGGCCCAATTTTTTTTCTTGATTCATCAAGCGAATAAGATTCGGAGTCAACAGCTCAAGGGCCGCCGGTTCGAGGCCGGAGCTTATCATCGCGGTTACCGCCCGGCAAGCACTTCCCAGGTCAGAAAAGGTGATCGTTGCCGCCAGATGGTGGGCCGGAAGGCCGGTAAGGCGAAGACTTGCCTCAGTGACAATTCCCAAGGTTCCTTCAGACCCGACAAAGAGACGCGTCAAGTCATAGCCGGATGACGATTTTGGCGCCAGGCAACCAGTATGAATAATCTTTCCATCAGGAAGTACAATGGTTAAACGCATCACATAATCTTTGGTTGCTCCATACTTGACCGTCTGAATCCCGGAAGCGTTGTTGGCAATCATACCTCCGATAGTGGCATCCGCACCGGGATCCGGAGGGAAGAACAAGCCATGTCTGCCCGTTTTCCGGTTCAACTCTTTACGGAAAACTCCCGGTTGAACATCAGCCTGCATATCCTGCGGCCGAATCGCAAGAATACGATCCATACGGGTGCAGTCAACCACCAGGCCGCCACAGGTAGGAACCGGATTACCTTCAGTGCTGGTTCCGGCACCCCAAGGAGTGACCGGAATCTTCTGGGCATAGGTCCACTGAAGAATATTGGCTACCTCTTCAGTGCTCACAGGCCAGATAATCCCGGCCGGCAACTGCCCATAATAACAAGAGATATCATGGATATGTGAATTTTTATCTGATATACCGGTGGAAAAACGGTCTTCACCGACCATGCTGATCAAAGTGTTTTTTTGGTTTTCACTAAATTCATTCATAGTCTTTATCTACCTCACTTATGATAACAGTAACCGTTTTCTTCAGTTGACGACGGCTTCAGTATAAATTGAAGAGCGCGAGACTTGCAACTCTTTTTTCAAGTGCCTTTACCCATTTTTTTAGTTCTGCGGACAGATTAAATATTACTTTTTCCATATTGGACAAAATCCCAAAATTTAATGCGGTCGACTGGAGCTTTACCAGATAACATTGTCAACCCAACCCCCCATATTGAGATAACTGACACAAAGCCACCGGTTCGGGGATTTTTGTTACACTCCAGTTTCGCTCTGGCTGAAAGTTTTTTGTCAACAAGAGTGTAGCAGAGCAATGCACAAATATCAAGAAGGGGTATTAGATTTCTCCCTATTCATCGATAGTCAGAGAATTTTTGGATCTGGCTTAAATAGTTCTTTTATGCTATCACAAAACACATTAAAATAGTATGGCAACAAAAATATTTATGAATAAAAACTAACTCATTTAAGGAGACTGTCAATGATTCTGCAAGCACTTTATGACATAGAACCCTGGGAGTGGCCGGAAGGGACAGCGGAGCTGATTTTCACAACCCTCAATGACACCGATACCGAGCTTTCGATACGCTTAATAGCGGCTGAAATGGCTGGTGATTATGTGGTCGCCAACGACAAACTCGCCAAGGCTTTACTTGACATCGTCAACAATAACTCTGAAGCGCTTAAACTACGCTCCCAAGCCGCAATCTCATTAGGACCTGGCCTCGAACATGCCCACATCTATGAATTTGACGACCCGGAAGATATTGTATTCTCAGAAAAGGTCTTTCAAATAATTCAAGCCTCCCTGAAGAGTGCCTATTATGACGCAAACACCCCGAATGATATACGCCGCTCAGTTCTTGAAGCCGCCGTTCGAGCCCCGCAAGCCTGGCAAGAGGGTGCGATTCGGGCAGCCTACCAAAGTGACGATGAATCATGGCAACTGACGGCCGTATTCTGCATGAGTTACATCGGTGATTTCAAAACTCAAATTCTGGAAGCTTTGGAGAATGACAACCCCAACATCCACTATCAGGCAGTGCTCGCTGCCGGTCACCAATGCATAGAAGAGGCTTGGCCGCACATTAAAACCCTGCTCTCTTCTACGACTATTGATAAACCACTGATCTTTGCCGCGATTGAAGCCACAATCGTTATTGGCAATCCCGAAGCGATGGTATCATTAGAAAAGCTGCTTGATTCAAATGATAATGAGATCATCGATGCCGCCCATGAAGCCATGGCTATGCTGGAAGCACTTGAAGCAGAAGAAGTAGAGGAATAATAATCTGCAATACACCATAAAACAAAAATGGCCGTTTTCTATGAAGAAAACGGCCATTTTGCCATCTGTAATCCTTTGCCACACTCATTCAGAATGTCTCAAAGGCCCTATTGTCACGTCAACTCTGAACTGACTTATCTTGTTTGCCCTTGGCTGCGCGAGCTGCTGGATCTATCAGTCCGGGGCCGCGTGGTACGCGATTTATCGGAGCTACCTCGGCTGGCGCCGCCGCTTCGAGATTTTGAAAAACCTCTGGATTTTTGCCCGCGACCGCTACGACGAAAATCGACAAAAGTCTCTTCGTCTTTGTCGGCCTGATTCTGCTCAAAGCCGTCAATAATCACTACAGGAATTTGTCGGCCCAAAAGACGCTCGATCGGGCGCAGCAGTTTCTGTTCGTCGGCACTTACCAGCGAGACCGCCATGCCGCTGCGACCGGCACGGCCGGTACGACCAATACGATGCACATAATCTTCGGCAACATTGGGTAGATCAAAATTGACAACGTGAGGCAGCTTGTCGATATCCAGCCCCCGGGCGGCAATGTCTGTGGCTACCAGGATTCTAACCTTGCCGGCTTTAAATTCGGCCAGGGCTCGGGTTCTCGCAGTTTGACTTTTATTACCGTGAATAGCGGCTGCGCCGATGCCGCTTTTTTCCAGATAAGTGGCCAAACGATTGGCCCCGTGCTTGGTGCGGGTGAAAACGAGAGCTCTCTCCCAATCCCCATCCTTGATGAGTTGAGCCAAAAGAACCCGCTTGGCCTTCAGGCCCACCGGATGAACTACCTGATCTACTTTTTCAGCGGCGGTGTTTCTGCGTGCCACTTCGATCATTGTGGGATTGTTTAAGAGTTTGTCAGCCAGCCGCTTTATTTCATCAGAATAGGTGGCGGAAAAGAGCAGGTTCTGTCTTTTGGCGGGCAAGAGCTTCAAAACCCGTTTAATATCGTGAATAAAACCCATGTCCAACATGCGATCAGCTTCGTCTAAAATTAATATTTCAACGCCTGAAAGATCTACGGTTCCCTGTCCTGCATGATCCAAAAGACGCCCCGGGGTGGCCACCAGAATGTCGACCCCTCGCCTCAACTTATCAATCTGCGGATTGATCCCAACGCCGCCAAAAACAACGGTGGAACGTAAAGTCAGGTTTTTACCGTAGGTGGTCATAAAATCACCCACCTGAGCAGCCAGTTCCCGGGTCGGGGCCATCACCAGACAACGCGGGCGGCGGCTCCGATTTCCCTCTTTGTTCAGAATCTGGAGTACGGGCAGAGCAAAAGCTGCCGTTTTTCCGGTTCCCGTCTGGGCTCCGCCCATGACATCCCGACCATCCAAAATCGCAGGAATTGCCTGGGCTTGGATCGGGGTGGGGGTGCTGTAACCTTGGGTGGCAACAGCTTGCAACAATCTGGGCATCAGGCCCAATTCTTCAAATGACATATTATCTTTTCTCCAAAATTCGCCTGGCCACTTAGTGCACGACCGAAAACCACCAATTTCCCCGATTGCGGCGTTAGGCTCAAATTTTAATCCTCGGAATACTCAGTGTATGCCTGCGGTTAAAATTTTTACCTGCCTTGCACTCAAGAAAATTGTCAGGTTTTCGCTCAGGCACTACTATAAGAACACCGATCCCAAGCGAAAAATTATTATATTGTTAAAAAATACTCGGTAATTTGAGGTTAAATTACAGCAAGCACCGACCGGTTAGTACTCAAAGCGAAAGATTATTCTCACGACCATTCCACTTGCCATCTCAAACCTACCGTCAACCCAAAACAGGTTGCTAAAAAAAACTCTGCCCATAAAATAAAAACGGTCGTTCTCCGTTAAGGAAAACGACCGTTTTGTAGTCATGGGTCCCTCTGGTACTCTCATTTCAGAACATATCGAAAACCATAAAAAAAATGATTTTAATCGCTGAAGCCAACATAAACAGCGGGTTCTTAATATTACAATACACAACGAACTTTTGCCTATAACATCAAACCCTATCTTTTGTCCAGTATTTAGTGCACGACCATTATAACAGAAGCCATT
Source organism: Candidatus Tharpella aukensis (assembly GCA_021163445.1). Lineage (GTDB taxonomy): Bacteria > Desulfobacterota > Anaeroferrophillalia > Anaeroferrophillales > Tharpellaceae > Tharpella > Tharpella aukensis. The sequence continues at coordinate 9,088 of JAGGWR010000360.1, read as the reverse complement.
CGTAAGCCGGACGCAGGAGCACTTTCCTGCCACCTTTATCTATCTCTCCCTTACTGTCAAAGGGATATGTTTCCTGCGTGAGGGTTCGCCCTCTTAAGAATGTCAACGGGTTCATTGAGAATAATTTTAATTTTATCTTTCAGCATTGACAGCGCTCCTCAAATCAAAACACCATGACCATAATTACAGCTTTACATAAATCATAAATATCATATTTTGATTTATGTATCACTCAAATTTTAGACAGGGGATTTTAACGGTATTGTCAATAATTTTGCAAACTCATATCCATTTGCTTTAAGTGCCGAAAACAACCAACCAAAAAACAAAAAAGGTCGCTTTCAATAAAGAAAACGACCATTTTGATATTTGGCTCCCCGGGACGGGCTCGAACCGCCGACCTAGTGGTTAACAGCCACCCGCTCTACCAACTGAGCTACCGAGGAACAAAGTGAGGGGCTTATAGCTTAGAGGAGTTGGGCTGTCAAGTATTTTTTGAGAGATTTTTTCTGCCTCAGACAAAAAATCTTCAACCGGAAAACTCTTAAAAGTTGACAAGCTGACCGGCAATTGAGTATGTAGGCGCCTCAAAGAGATTTGAAGAGGCCTACATTAATATAACCGATAATACCAAGAAGCATTACTTCACTAAAAGTAACTATTCAGCTAACCCGTAAATTCAGGGTATACAATCCTGATTTCCTTCGGATAATCGGGTTATGTCCCCAGAATTAACTGAAATTCATTAATATACGATACTTTTCCACTTACGCTGAATAGTTACCACTAAAAAAGGATTTAATGATCATGCAAAAAACTGTAACGATTGAAAAAAAAGATGGTTGTGCCCGTTTGCGCCTGAATCAACCGAAAAAAGCCAACGTCTATAGTCCCGAAATGGCGATAGAGCTCTGGGATGCCGTCCGCAGTCTGCGTTGGGATGATGAGGTTAAAGCCGTACTTCTGGAAGCCGAAGGGCCAATTTTTTCCGGCGGTGGTGATCTTTTGAGTTTTAAACAAGGCCTTGACCAGGGCAACATTGCCGACACCATTGAAAAGCTTTCAGCCACGTTAAATTCCACGGTTCTGGCCCTGCGCCGGATGGACAAAATATTTGTCTCTCTGGTTGACGGAATTTGCGCCGGAGCCGGAGTGGGTCTGGCCCTGGCCGCCGATATCAGCTTGGCTACGGAAAACGCACTATTTGTCGCCGGTTACATCGGTATCGGCGCGGTTCCCGACGGCGGCAGCAGTTTTGCCGTTATTGAAGCTCTGGGCCGCCCGCGAGCCGCTGATTTTTTTCTCACCAATGGCCGGATCGATGGCACTAAAGCAGCCGAGATCGGCTTGGTCAGCCGTTTTGTCAAGAGCAGCGAAGCTCAGGAAGCAGCCCTGGAATTAGTACACTCTTTAAGTCGCGGCCCCCGCCGGGCTCAAGCCTTAACCAAGGGTTTATTGTCTAAAATGCCGGGACTCTCTTTGACCGAACATCTAGAAAATGAGCGCCAGGGAATCATCGCCTCCTCAGGAACCCGTGACTTCGGTATTGGAGTCAACGCTTTTCTGAAAAAGGAAAAACTCGAATTTTGTGGCGAATAAAAAAAAGATAAGCTAGTAAAAAGCAACGGGATGGCTAAGTTAAAATTTCGGCAGACAAGATGTTGTGGTTCTCCAGGCGCGAGACCATACATATAGTATGTCGAGTGTCTGGAGAACCACAACAACGCAGGCTATCGGAACTTTTTACGACGCCATCAAATAAGGAGCACGACCGGACATGTCTGTAACTAAAGGAATTATTCTGGCCGGCGGAGCCGGCAGCCGACTCTACCCGCTGACCAAAGTGGCCAGCAAACAGTTGATGCCGATCTACGACAAACCCATGATCTACTACCCTTTATCAACCATCATGATGGCTGGTATCCGCGAGATTCTGCTTATCTCAACCCCGCACGATCTGCCCCGCTTTGAAGATCTCTTAGGTGACGGTTCTGATCTTGGTATCGAGATATCATACACCGCCCAGGAACGTCCTGAAGGGATTGCCCAGGCTTTTATCTTAGGCCGTGAGTTCATTGACCGGCAGCCGGTCTGCCTGATTCTCGGCGACAATATTTTCTACGGCAAAAACCATTTTCTCGAACCAATCCGCAATTTTTCCAACGGAGCTTTAGTCTACGGTTACAATGTCAAAGATCCGGAACGCTACGGCGTCGTTGAATTCGACCGGGACGGCCGCGCCATCAGCCTGGAGGAGAAACCGCAGCAGCCAAAGTCCAATTTTGCGGTTCCCGGACTTTACGTCTACGACCATCAGGTTGCCGACCTTGCCGCCGCCATGCAGCCTTCGGCCCGCGGTGAACTGGAGATTACCGACCTTAACCGTATCTACCTTGAAAAAAATAAGCTTCAGGTCAGAAAGATCGGCCGCGGCGTCGCCTGGCTCGATACCGGCACTCATCAGAGCCTGCTCGAAGCGAGCCACTTCATCGGCACTTTGGAGCAACGCCAGGGTCTGAAATTCGGCTGCCTCGAAGAGGTCGCCTGGCGCATGGGATTTATTGATCAAGATGGCTTGGAAAAAGCCCTGCAAAAAATGCCAAACTCCCCTTACCGCGACTATCTTGAAGATATTTTACAGGAAGAGAGAGACGCGTAATCTAACCCCAAAGGTAACTATTCAGCTAACCCGTAAATTCCGGGGACACAATCCCGATTCCCTTCGGAGAATCAGGTTATGTCCCCATAATTTACTGAAATCCATCAAGATTAAGAGCTTTTCTACTTACGGCGAATAGTTACCCCTAAAGAAGGACAACAAAAATCATGAAAACAATTCTGGTTACTGGTGGGCTGGGTTTTATCGGCTCCAATTTTATCCGCCTGCTGCTTAACGATTTCTCTGATTATAAGGTTATCAACCTTGATACCGTCACCTACGCCGGGAACCCGAAAAATCTTACGGAGATTGAAACCGACTCACGCTACCTCTTTGTTCATGGCGATATCGGTAACCGGGATCTGATCGATGACCTATTGAAGAGGGAGAAACCGGATTTTATCGTCAATTTTGCCGCCGAATCCCATGTTGACCGCAGCATTACCGGCCCGGCCGCCTTTATCGAGACCAATATTGTCGGCACCTTTACGATGCTGGAATCTTTTCGGGCTTACTGCACGGCCGGTCACAAGTGCCGTTTTCTTCAGGTCTCAACTGATGAGGTCTACGGCTCTCTGGGAACGGAAGGCTACTTTTTTGAAACCACTCCCTACAGCCCCAACAGCCCCTACGCGGCGAGCAAAGCTTCGGCTGATCACCTGGTTCGGGCCTATCATCACACCTACAAACTCGACACCTTAATCACCAACTGTTCAAACAATTACGGCCCCTATCAGTTTCCCGAAAAACTGATCCCACTGATGATCAGTAACGCCCTTGAAGGCCGCGACCTGCCGGTCTATGGTGACGGGAAAAATATCCGCGACTGGCTCTATGTCGAGGATCATTGCCGGGCTCTGGAACTGGTAATGAGAGCTGCAAAAACAAATGAAACCTACAACATCGGCGGCCACAATGAGATGGAGAACATCGAGTTGGTCAAACTTTTATGCCGATCTCTGGATCGCCGCCTCGGCCCTTTACCTGATGGCCGCGCCCGCGAAACCCTGATCACATTTGTCGGCGATCGCCAGGGACACGATCAGCGCTATGCAATTGATGCGGAAAAGATCAAAAATGATTTAGGCTGGGAGCCGCAAACCGATCTGGTCAAAGGCATGGAGATGACGATTGATTGGTATCTCGACAATCAGGAGTGGCTCAATCAGGTTCGTGACGGAAGTTATCAGAAGTATTATCAAGAAATGTACGATAAAAGGTAGTGGTTACTCCGGTCGGCAATAGATGTCCTCCGGCTGCCGGGGCAGGCAGTGGACATGATTGGCGGGCACGGCAAGCTCTACCTCTTTATTAACAAGCAGGCCCCGCTGTTCAATTTCGCGATGGGCAACAAACACCATCAAACGCGCTCCCCGGTTCAGCAACTCAACCAGTACGGTAACCCCGCTCTGAGAAATGATCTGAGAAATCCGGTAACCGGAAATAATATTTTCAGAGGTCGTTTCGCCGGGTATTTTGCCAGATATTTTATCAGACATTTGCTGCGGCGGCGCTACAGATGAAGCCTCAACAAAACTGAAATTCTCCGGCCGAATACAGACCCAAACATCCTCCCCCTGAGCCGGAAAAGAGGTTGACACAAGCTGGGTGCCGACAACCTCCACTAAGGCCTGTCCCTCCCCACAGCGCTCCCGAATTCGACCCGGCAGAATATTTCTGGTCGCTGTAAAATGGGCGACAAAACGAGAAACCGGACACGCAAAAATCTCCTCTGGACTCCCCATCTGAACCACCCGGCCCTGGTCAACAACCAAAACTTGATCACCCATGAAACGAGCTTCATTATGATCATGGGTGACATAGAGCATAGTCACTCGATATTTTTTCTGAATCTTTTTCATGAGCAGGGCCAGCCGTTCACGACTGGCGGCATCAAGAGCGGAGAGGGGCTCGTCGAGCAAAAGCACTTCAGGCCGTAAAACCATACAACGAGCCAAAGCCACACGCTGCTGCTGACCACCGGAAAGTTCTGCCGGAAAACGCTTAAGCAGATGATCTATCTTGAGCTCAACAGCCACCGCATTAAGCCATTTAGTCTGCTCCCGAATCGGCGCTTGCCGGGCTTGCAGGCCAAAGAGAATATTCTCCTCAGCCGTCATATGTGGGAAAAGGGCGTAATCCTGGAAAACAAAACCGATCTCCCTCTCCTGCGGCGAGAGTGCACTTAAATCCCGTCCTCCAAAAACAATCCTGCCCGATTGATTCCTGAGCAGACCGGCAATCACCTCCAGCAATTTACTCTTACCAGCCCCGGATTTCCCCAAAACCACCAGCACCTGGCCAACCGGCAAGCGGAAACTGATCTGCTCTAAAATCGGATTGCGATCAATTTGGAGAGAGACATTTTCGAGAAGCAAAGTCATCGGCGCTTCTCCCCGAGGAAGTTAACCAGCAAAAGCACCATAAATGAGAGCAGGACGAGGAGTAGCGAGAGACCGTCGGCAACCCCGGCATCACCGCCCATCGCCTTGACATAGATCATAATCGGAATAGTTTTCAGGCGGCCGGCGACCATCATTGTCGCCCCAAACTCTCCAATAGCCCGGGCAAAAGCGGTAATCACACCGGCCACCAATACCGGTCGTGAAAGCGGCAGCAGAACTTTGACAAACGTCGTATATTCATCCGCCCCTAAAGAGTGACTGGCCTTGACCAACGACTCCGGAACCTGTTGAAAAGCGGAGCTTGCAGCCTGCATCATTAAGGGGGTAATGACAAAAAACTGAGCCAGAACGAGGGCTGTCGTGGTAAACATTATTTGGAGGGAAAAAGTTTGATAAAGAGGCGCACCAATCAGACCATAGCGGCCAAAAGCGAGCAACAGCATATAACCGGCCGCCGACGGCGGCAACACTAAAGGGAGAGAGAAAAAGGTTTTCAACCAGCGGCCGCCGGTTTTTTTACGATAGGTAAAATGGTAGCCCAGAACTGTCCCGACCACGGCAGCCAGGGCAGTAGCCAGTATAGCCGTAAGCAGGCTGGTACCAACGACGACAAGAACCTGTCGATTAAGCAGGGCCACAAAGCCGTCAGCCCCGGCAAAAGAGTGCAGAAGAGCCGCAAACGGCGAACCAAAAAAAAGTCCCGCCCCGAGCACAATAATCGTCATCAAGGCGGAAAAGCCGGAAATTTTCACTCTCTACAGACCGCGATTACAAGATCATTGCCCATAAAGGTTCGAGCGCTATCGGCCAGACCCCGGCGTTCCAGTTCGGCAACATATGAGGGGGCAGCCGAGAGAAAAATATCGGCACCGCAATCACCAACCGCGCCCTGAACCAGCTTCTGATAGAGCTTTCCCGAACCGGCAAATTCTAAGTCAACATCAACCCCGCTCGCTTCGCGATAGGCTTTCACCAATTGCGGCAAAACATCATAGAAAACCGCCGCCGCAAAAACCGTAAGCGACACCTTCGGCAAGGCCTGAGACCCTGCGGCCGCAGAGGCAACGGACGTGGTCGTTTTGGACGCAGCAGTTAGAACAGACACTGGTGACAGTGGTCGAAAACCATATTCGCGCCAAAGCTTGCTCCGTTCAGGCGCCAGAAGCCAGTTGATAAAATCGAGCGCCGCCGCCGGAGTGTTGATCCCCTGCATACGGGCCAATGCATATTCGGGCGCAACCGCAAAAGAGGCGGGAATCTCAACAACGGTTATCTTATCCTTAACCTTCAAGGTGTCGCTGCGATAGACAAACCCGGCATCAACTTCATGACGCAAAACCTTGTCCAGCAAAGCTCGAACATGGCTTTCATAAGTGACAATATTTTTTTCTATGGCGGCGGCAGTTGCCGCCGCAGCCGGGCGCATATTAGCTAAAACCTGCCGTGCATAACGACCCGCAGGCCCCAAATCAGGATCAACAATCCCGACACGAACGCCAATTCCGGCCAAATCAGAAAATTCATTTATTTCCAACTCAGCCGCAGGGTTCTGAGACTGACACGCAACCCCGACGCAGAGCAGTAAAAAAAGAGCCCCGAACATAACTATTTTCCGCAACCTGCAACTCCCGCCAACTTACGCTTTACTTGCAGCCGAACCGGCATCCGAAGATGCAGTTTTTTTGGTTTTTGCCGTTTTCCGGCCGCTCGCCGCCCGACTACCGGCCCCAACTGCCGCCGGATCCTTTTTTGCTTTCCCACCGCGCAACAAGCCCACGGCCGTTTCACGATTTTTAGCCAGATAAAAAGATAACTCTTCCAACTGATCAGCATTCATCTCAAGTTTCGCCGATTGCAAAAAAGTGTACATCTGATCGGCGACATCGAGAAGTTTGTCATAAGCATCGGCCTCTTTTTTGGAGGTAAAAGTCATCTTCTGCTCTCCATTTCTGACCACGATGTATTGAACGATTACTGCCATTCTATCTCTCCCAATTCCCTATACATCCAACATGATCGAAGTTTAATTTTTTCGACAAAATATAATCTGACCGATATGACTAGCAAATTTCCCTCATTAAGTAAAGATCAAGTTCCAAATTTCTTAAATAATAAAGAGTTAACTTGACAGCAACGGGTTTGCAAGGTAGCTTCAATGTAAGGCTAACCTTTCGTTTGGAGATTTACAAATGAGTGAAATTTGGCTCGAAAATGCCATTGAGGCCAATACTTTTCTCAACACCCTCTTTGACCATCTCAATTCTGCCGTTTTTGTTGTCGACCATGAAGCTCGAGTGCGCCAGGTCAACCAAGTTTTTGAGAAGATCTTTGCCAAGAGTGAAGCCGAGGTCGAAGGTCAACTTTGCGGCAATGCCATCGGCTGTATCTTTCCGCTTACAGCAGGCAAGGATTGCGGAACTCTTAAAGAGTGTAAAAACTGCCTGATTCGCAGCGCCATCGTTAAGGCTTTGACCGAAAAAATCTCCTCCGCAGGCCAGCTGATCAGCCGCAGCTTTATCATTTCCGGCGAAACCATCAACAAACATCTGCTGATCTCGGTTAAATACATATCCTTCAACCAAAAGGATATGGTGATAATTATTGTTGACGATATCACCGAGGCTGAAACCCGCAAACGGATTATTGAAGAACGCCGCCTCCTGATTGAAAAGGATCTGGAAGCCGCCGCCGGCATCCAGCGCAGCCTCCTGCCGAAGTCCTGCCCGGATCACAAAGCCTTCACTTTCGCCTGGAAATATGAGCCCTGCATATCAGTTGGCGGCGACATTTTCAGTCTGATCGAACTGAACAAAGGAAAAGTTATCGCCTATATGGTTGATGTCAGCGGTCACGGAGTACCGGCCGCCCTGGTTACAGTCTCTATCACCCAACGTATCCAACAGTATATCCACAAGCATGAAGACAATTTTTCGCCCAGGAAACTCCTGAAAATACTGGATCGGGAATACCCCATGGATCGTTTTGACGCCTACTTCACCATGACTTGCCTCCTCTTAGATAGTGACAATAAACAGATCACCTACGCTAGCGCCGGACACCCGGCGCCCCTCTTATTGCACACAGACGGCTCACTTACCAGGATGAGCGCCGGTGCCGCCCCGATCGGCATGGGCGGATTTGTCCCTTTTACTGAAGAGACCGTATCGTTTAAAAGCGGAGATATAGTTTTCTGCCATACCGACGGCATTAACGAATTCGTTAACCCCAAAGACGAGATGTTTGGCTTTGATCGACTTCAGGACATAATCAAAAAACAGCAAGGTTCGGAACCGGCGGCGCTAATTGAGGAGATCTACAAACAGGTTATGATTTTCGGAGAGGGGCTGGAAGCCGAAGATGATATTACCATGCTGGCAATTCAAGTCCGTTAGCAAAAAAACGCGAGTAAAATTTACCCGCGTTTTTTTTGCTAAAAGTGTGGACTTATTTTCGGGTTACCCACCTACTCTTTAAGAAACTGACGCAACAGATCCTCGGGCTTAACTGTGTCACTCTTATTGCCGGATTCACCATCTTTATCTGCCAGTTTCTCGGCCAGCTTTTCTAATATTTTTTTCTCCAATTTTTTCTGTAATTGTTTTTGCACCTTTTTTTCATCGAGCCGCAATCTGGGTTTTGCCAGGGTTCCAGCCAAAGCCAGATCGACTACGGCCTCCTCATCGTCATTAAAACTCTCCTTAACCCAAGAATAACGCTGAGCCATCTTTGCACTAAGCTTACGGTTCAAGACCAAGTGAAGCGGTAAATCAAGACTACCATCAAGACCGATTTTGCCAATCGCCTGACCACTGAGCTGATCACCACTCCAGGCATTATTAAGGTTGACCTGACCATCTTTTAGTCGCAAGTTACCGGTTAGATCGGCAATTTTAAGATTCTCCAATTCAGGCAGCCCTAAAAGCTGAGCCAGATTCTTGGTCAAAGGCAGATTATTAAGGCCGCTCTGGCGCAAGCCATACTCACCTGCAACCGATAAATTTTTCTTTAAAACTGCGGCGTCGGC
>JAGGWR010000187.1 GCA_021163445.1 Candidatus Tharpella aukensis | reverse complement strand
TAGTTTAATTGGGGTCAGAGTAAAATTAAATTGTCAAATTGCTACATTTTATCTTTTCTGGTTCACTTTGTTTTACAATCTTAAATATGATTATCCCCAGTATCTGACACTGTTTTGCATTTCTCAGCGGTTCTTGTGCGGGGAAAACGCTTTTTATTTTCCGCAGAGGTGCATAGGCACAGAGAAAAACCGCAATGCAAACAGCCATCATGTTTCTTTTGTTTTAAATATCAATGTGTCAGGTGGAGTCGGAAGGTTGATTCAATGACTGATCTCTTAATGAATGAGCACCGTTACACAGAGAATAAAATGGGACACCAATCCTGTCTATAAATTACAGCTACATCGTAGGATACCTAAAATACGAAATAGTTACAAAATAAAAAAACCGGCCCTTCTGAGGGTCGGTTTTTTTATTTTTGCACCACCATCTTATCTTTTTATGGGTAGCGTTATATTGACTTTACATGGGTTTGATCTTTCGTTACCAAGAAAAAATCTTGATTTTTTCTTGGTAATCAATTACTTTTTAGTTATTAGAAGAATAGTAGAAAGAAACGACCATCATTAAAACAACCGCAACAACGAGGGAGTCATGTCAAAAAGAAGATTAATCAGCTTTGACTGGGCAATGAAAAAGCTCCTGCGCAGCAAGGCAAACTTTGAAATACTCGAAGGTTTTCTCAGTGAACTCCTTAAAGAGGGGATCAACATCCTCGAAATACTTGAAAGCGAAAGCAACAAAATTGACCGCAGCGACAAATTTAACCGAGTCGATTTAAAAGTTAAAAATGATGTTGGAGAAATTATTATCATCGAAGTACAGTACGAACATGAATTCGACTACCTCCAACGCATCTTGTACGGCACATCTAAAGTAATAATCGAACACCTCAAAGAAAAGGAACCATACGCTGATATTGTAAAAGTAATATCAGTAAATATTCTCTATTTCGATCTGGGCCATGGGGATGATTATATCTACCACGGTACTACCAGCTTCAAAGGGCTCCACAACAACGACAAGCTTCAACTATCAGACAAACAGCAACACCTATACCAACAACAACAGATACATCAAATATTTCCCGAATACTACCTGATAAAAGTGAACAATTTTAACGATAAAGCCAAAGACACCTTGGATGAATGGGTATACTTTTTAAAAAACGAAGAGATAAAAGAAGAATTCAAAGCCCAAGGCTTAACCCAAGCCAAGCGAAAGCTAGACATTTTAAAATTGCCTGAATCGGAACGCGCCGCCTATGAACGCTACCAAGACGACCTCCATTATCAGGCCAGCATGGTAGAATCATCATATACTATAGGAACAATTGACGGTAAAAAAGAGGGCATTGAACAAGGAATTGAGCAAGGAATTGAGCAAGGAATTGATCAAGGGATTGAGCAAAGTAAAAAAGAGATAGCAAGGAAAATGCTAAAAACTATAGACGTACTTGTGATCTCATCTATGACCGGCTTAACCGAAACAGAGATTCTTGCATTAAAAGAAGAGTAGAGAACTTACAGTACACCCACATTTTCAAACCGGCTCATTTCATATATTTTCACGCCGCCGCTAACAAGAGTTAATTGGGGTCGGAAGGTTGATTCAATGCCTGATCTCTTAATGAATGAGCACTGTTACACCGAGAATAAAATGGGACACCAATCCTGTCTATATGTTCTTTCAGGGCAATATCTTTTAACAGTGGGTAACAAATCAGATCAACAAAATAGGGTAAGTTGCTCTCAGAAAAATAATTGTTCAGCTTGCTAAGCATAGCCTCATTAACTCTGGTAGTCTTGATGGCCAAGTCTATATCACTGCCCAGTTTATGTGTATTTTTGGCACGGCTGCCAAAAATCAGCACGCTTTCAACTTCTGGAAATTTTCCCAGGATCTCATTGATTGTGCTCATATCCCGTTCAGTCAAACCAAATTTATTGCGATTATTCTCCGTCATAGCAAAATTGATATTACTTCTGGTTCTCGACGAGAAAAAAGTGGTACAACTTATCCAGAGCAACAAATGTCTCTTTGCGCAATACCATCTCTAAACGTTCAAATTTTTCACCACTATAGTCATGTGAAAGTGTGTTTCTGATATCTAAACCGTCAATAATCTCTTGGGCATAGGTAATATATTCTCCCTGTTGGGCAAGACGTAAAGTATCTTTAGGGGAAGGCTTAAAAACAAATCCTTTTTCCTCCAAAAAATCCTTCAGCACTTTCCATGAAAGATCCAGTGTAAATTCAAAACGCTGAATCAATCCATTACGTTCCAACTCATTTAAGCCCTCTATTTCAACGGCTTCTTTTAAGCGCATAAACGCTTTTTCATAATTTATAAATCTCTGTTTCCAGCGAATGTCTAAAGTATTCTTCATGATTTGTTTTTTGATTATTAGCTATGCCAAGATATGTTGTGATTGGGCTTTTGATTACAGCATGTAAAGCGAGGGTATGTTCTTAAGGGGAATTAATCTGTCTACCAGGGTGTTGTCACATTTTGTGTAAATATGTGTTCATTTGTGGTTTAAATTGGAACCACAAATGAACACATTTAAAAGCAATCAAATCTGACCCTTTTGATCCCTTGGCTGTGTGTTGCCGTAAAAATCTTTCAGCACCTCCTATTTAATGATTTGAGGTGTAATAAAGATCATCAGCTCAGTCTGCCTGATACTTTCTATATCGTGCTTAAAAAGCCAGCCCAGGAGAGGTATCTGTCCGACTACCGGCACGGAATCGTTTACCTCTTTTTTGTCGCTCTCAATAATCCCGCCTACGACAGCAGTTTCACCATCTTTTAAAAGTAATGATGTTTCAACTCTCTGAGTGTTAATCGCATATCCATCTGGTGTTAGTTGGCCGAGTGAATCTTTAGTTACTTTGAGAATCAATGAGATCATATCGTTATTAGTAATTGTCGGCGTGACATAAAGGCTTAACTCTGCATCCTGGAATTCGGTTGTCGTTCCATCCTGAGAAGTCGTCTGGTAGGGAATTTGTGAGCCCTGGCCAATGTTAGCTTCATTTTGATTAAGGGCAAGTACCTTGGGGTTAGAGATAATATGCGCTGAACCTTCTTCCTGCATTGCGGATAATTGAACACTGAGGTTGTATTTATCAATTTTGCCAAAGATCATTCCGATACCGCTGGTGATTGCATCTGCCGGCAGGTTTACTGCATAGTTACTGTTTATATCTGTTCCCGGTCCGGGGTTCACTGAGGGGGCTCCAGTAGATCCGAGATTGTTGTTACCGGAGAATCCATAGTAGCGGTCTTTTGTTGTTTTGCCCCAGGCTCCACCCCATTGAACACCAAATTCGTGGGCGTTGTCTCTTTCTACTTTAACAATTTTTGCCTCGATCATAACCTGCTTAACCGGTTCATCAAGTTCTCTCAACAAGGCTTGGGCCTGGCTGATACGATCTGGAATATCTCTGATAATAAGGGAGTTTGTTCGTGGGTCTGTTTCAATAGTCCCACGGTCGCTTAAGATTGTATTTTCAATTTTGCTGGCGACATCATCAATGGCGGCAAAGTTAACCTTAAGTATTTTTAAGACTGTCTCCTGAATACTCTCTTTTGTTTTTTTAATCTCTGCTACAGCCCGCATTTTCTCTTCTCGGGCCTCCTGTTCAAAAGCAAAGACTGATAGTGGTGCAATACGAACGACGTTACGATCACGCTCCATACCTAACTGATGAGTTTTTAGAACTATACTTAAAACTTGTTTCCAGGGAACATTTTTTAATCTTAATGTAACTTGGCCATTGACATCGTCTCCCATAACTACATTGAGGTTATTGATTTCAGCTAAAAAACGGAAGACATTCTGGATATCGGTTCCTTTGAAATCAACAGTTATCGGATTGTTGTTTTGTTTAAATGTCGGGCTTCTTTTTCGGGCTTTAGGGCGCACGGATTTTTTTGGGCTGCCTTGAGTTGTCTGTTTAAGTGTGATTAAAAGTTCATTTTTCTTGACTTGCTGTGTGAAAGGAGGAAGTGATGCGTAGTCAGTATCAATAACTATACGAGTTCTGTCATCAGCGTTGGATGAACGCAGGCGGGAATAGCCGCTATTTGTTATGATTGTATTGACATCATTTTTAATAAAACTGGTTCTGGGAAAGTCGATTACCAGTCGGGGCGGATCATCAAGAGTGAAAATATTATAATCAATTTTATCCGTAGCTGTGCAAGTGAAAATAAGAGTAACGGTTTCTCCTTGCGTTTCAGCCTCGAGTGAAATGATATTTTCAGTAGCTTCGGCATAAACCAGGGAGAAAAAAAAGCAGGTCAACAATAAAACCGAAACCAGCAAAATAACGGCCGGATTTTTCTTTCGGAATACTTTATTGAGCTCATTCATGTTTTCCAGCTCCATCTGAGACTTAAGCAAATTGTTTAGTCTCTTATCAATATGATTTTTTTCGATTTTGCAAAAGTAACGAAAAATAGGTTTCAAACTTCGTTTTTTCCGACTTATATGTCGATTATTACTTTAATTCTTATTAATTTTAATTTATTCAGTCTGCGCTGGCTTAAGCGTTGAGTTAAGTGTTTCGACCATTTCTCGAAGCTTTAATGTAATGGTTCGCATCTGTTGTTTGTCGAAAATATCAAGGTAGGGTTCTTCTACGATGACCTCGTTGCTCTTTATCTTAATAACTTGACCGCTACGGTTGCCGATTCTGTCACCTTCTCTGACAGTGTAGCCGATTTGTTCAGGATCTTCTACCAATGCGTAATTATGTTTGTCTCCGGCCAATATAATGCCGACCAGATAAAACTGGTTTAAAGCATATTTTTCCAGTGGTGTCAGAATTCGGCCGGTTTCAGGTGGAATAGTCCGCTCAATTTGTGAAAAATTTATAAAAGGATGAAAAGGATCTGGACGATCTTTAGAATCGTACTTGAAAAGTGGAGTTTTAATGTCTAGTGTGGCAAGTCTTTCCGGGGTTAATGGTTCAACCTCTCGAGCTTTTTTAGGTGTTTTCTTAGGCGCTCTGCTTCTTTTTGCCTCGCATGGGTTAAACGATACCAACAGAAGTATCAATATTGCGACCATTATCAGTGCTGGCCAAGCAAATAATTTTTTTGTTAGAAAAAAATATTTCATCAGGTTACCTTTTCCTCTTTTTCTTTCTTTTTTTCTTCTTTTTCCCTTTTGTCTCATTTTCCGAGGGAGGTGGTGCTTCGATGAAAGTATAGGTTACCGCCTGAAAACTAGTAGTCAGTATATCATCGCCATCAGCCAGATTGTATCCACCAAGTTTGTAGCCATAGATATTGATGATTCGAGGCATGGAGCAGATCTGGCTGAAAAAGTGGCCTACTGCATGATAGCTACCTTTTACCACGATGTCGATTGGCACTTCAGCATAAAATTCTTTATTGCGGATTTGCGTAGGTTGAAAAAGGTCAAAACTTAGTTTAGAATCTTTTCCAAGTTTTGTTATTTTTAAGAGAAGGTTAGGAATTTCCTTGTTGTCAGGCAATTTGTTTAATGCCTTTTTGAATGCCAAGTTAAGTTCTTTGATTTCAGCTTCAAGTTTCGGTAACTGGGCTGCAATCAGTTTAGTTTGGTGGAGTTTTAACTGAGCTTTTTTGAGTTTAGTTTCAAGTTTATGGAGCTTTTCCAGCTTTGGTATATATATGAAATAGGTGAATGCGCCAACTATGACAGCTATGATTCCAAGCAGGATCAAGGCTCTTTTTAGTGGTGAGTAGCTATGCAGAAAATCAAAATTTATATTACCCATTTTGATTCTCCTTAGGTTTTGCATCCTGAATGTTCTCGGGAGTTTTCAGTGTGTCAGGTAAAGTTTTTAACTCCAGAGGGCATTGAATTGTGAACTCTTTTAGTTCTAAGTTATTCATCTTTTTGGATCGTAAGAGGACTAAGTCAGCTTTTTTGAGGGGAGCGGAATTTTTAAGATTGTTGAGAAATGTGACGATTGTTTCATTGTCAACCGCTATACCGCTGATAGTTAAATTTTTGCCACTCTCCTGGAGGTTGGTGAACCAGAGCTTTTCCGGTTTTTGTTGGTTGAGATCGGAGAGTATGACAACAGGTGCCAGGCGATAGCGATCTAAGTCAATGATAACCGAGATTTTTTTGCTGATCTCAATTTTTTTTCTTTTATAGTCTTCGATCTTTTTGATAATAGGGTCATAGTGCTTGATTTTTTTATTGGTTCGTTGGATTGCCAAGTTGCAAGAAATATATTTATTATGAGCTCTATAAAACAAAAACCCTATAGCGATAATTGTGAATACCAGAGTTAGCGCAAATATTGAGAGCTGCTTGCGAATAAATTCTTTACGTCGTTCAGCTCTTACTGGAAGTAGGTTTATTTGGATCATTTGCGTACGGCCTCATCTTTGCGCAGTGCCAGCCCAGTCGCAACTGCAGCGAGTGGGGCAATATCCTCAATATAATCAAGGTCGAATTTCTTTTCCGGAATGATGATATTACGGAAAGGATTAATGATTTCGCACTCGATGCCGGTGCTGGTGGTAATTAGTTTGGTGATATTAGGTATTTTAGCACCTCCTCCACTAAGGAGGATCTTTTCCACTCGACTTTCAACTATGGATGATGTGTGAAAAAAATCAATTGCTTTATCTATTTCATTAACAATTGAAAAAGCGGCCTCATTGATTGCAAATAGAGCACTTGATCCGTCCACTTTGCTGTTTTCTAATGAACCCATTTTCAGGAGTTCGGCATTTTCATAGTTTAGGGAGAACTTCTTTTGCAACTGTTCGGTAATGAGGCGGCTGCCTGAAGTGATGCTGCGAGTAAAACAAGTAACCCCATCATGTAAAATATTGATACAGATCAGATTGGCGCCAATATCAACTAGAGCAACAACCGCATTTTCTTCTCCTTCGTAGTTGTATTCGTATGAGTTCTCAAGGGCAAATGTATCAACGTCAACTACTACTGGGACAAATCCGGCATCTTCAACAATTTGCAAGTAATCGTTGATTGTATCTTTTTTTACAGCAACTAAGACAACATCCATATTGTCCGGATTGTCCGGGTTTGAACCTAAAATCTGAAAGTCAAGATTAACGTCATGGATATCGTAGGGGATATGCTGGGTTGCTTCCTGCTGGATAGTCTCTTCAATGGTGTTTTCATCCATCAAAGGTAACATGATCTTTTTGACAATAACGGAGTGTCCCGAAATGGATGTGCTTATGCGCTTCTTTTTAATTTTAAGGTTTGTGGCCAGGTTGACAACGGCGTTGACTATGGCCGCTGCGTCCATAATTGCTCCATCAACGATTGCGTCTGCCGGCAGGGCAGCCATTCCGAAATTACTTAGTGTGCGCACGGAACCCGAGTCTTTGAGTTCGACCATCTTTACATAGCCGGAGCCAATATTTAGACCAAGCAGGGTTTTGTCTTTGCGAAATAACATATTTGGATAAATTCCAAGAGGTTAGTTACCGTTAGGTAATTAAGTTGGGCGGTTCGTTGAATATTGTTCTTTGCGAACAACCCCCTACTGAGTATTCCCTTTGTTAGTGCGTGCCCAAAAACTAACATTATAAATGTATAATGTTAGCCTGCATGATGTATGCCAAGTTTTTAGTTAGTTTAATTTTTTTAATTTTCGTCGGGCTATTTCGGCCTGGTCACTTTTTGGGTAGTTGGAGATAACTTTTTCAAGTATCAATCTTCCGTCGGTTGTATCTCCAAGTTGAAGGAAAGCAAAGCCTTGCTTCAGTAATGCACTGGCGGCTTTCGGGTGTTGTGGGTGGTTAGCGATAATTTCATCGTATTTAATGATCGCTTCTGCGTAATCTTTCGCCTTATAATAACATTCCCCGATCCAGAAAAGGGCATTGATTTTGTAACTGCTATTTGGGAATGAAGTGACAAATTTTCTGAATTTTTCTTTGGCAGTTTTAATGTTACCCCGTTTGAAAGTGGCTAATGCATCATCATAGAGAGCCTTTTCTCGGGCTCCCGGTGCGGGTAAGGTAGTTTTTTTGTGTGAAATTATAGTTGGGGCAGTTTTTGCCGATGGGCTGGTTGTCGCCGGGCTTTTCTCTAGTTTCTGTAGACGTTTTTCGAGGTTGGCAATAATTGATTCAAGTTCGAATTTGTCGGTAGTCTTGATCTCTTCGGGGCGGGCGAGACTATCTTCTAAGGCTTCACTTAAAAGTTTAAGTTCCCTTTCCATATTGTCCAAACGGATATTGGTGTCGGCATTTAGTTTTTGCTGCGTATTTGTATTTTGACGGCTGAGTGCGGCTTGTTTTTGTTCTATAAGATTCAGGCGTTGATAGAGTGCTTGTTGATCCCGCTGGCCGTTACCGATGCAGCCGGTTATGAAGGTCATCATTAAGCAGGTTATCAATATCGAGAGCCGGTTGTACGATGTCATATTATAATCAACCTGTAAAATATGTTTTCCGCAGATGAGTGAAGATTTACGCCGTCTGCACTCATCTGCGGAATTGTCATAGTTTGCTATTTGCTGGTGATTGTGAAATCGTCACGCCGGTTTTTACTCCAGCAATCCTCGGAGGATTCACTGCAGGAAGGTTTCTCTTCGCCGTAACTCATTGTTTCCAGGCGATCCGGTGAAACTCCCAGATAGACCAAGTATTTCCGGGCACTGTCGGCTCGGGTCTCGCCTAGAGCCAAGTTGTATTCGTTAGATCCACGTTCATCGCAGTTACCGTCAACACGAAGGTTAACTGAGGGGTTGTTTTTCATCCATTGAGCGAGTTCACTTAAAGTGTTACGAGAATCACTTCTTAATTCAGATTTATCGAAATCAAAATAGATCGGGTAGATTTTATCGCCGATATCGACAACCTGATTGCCAACCATAATGACGCCGGCGGTTACGGCTGCCGGTTTAGCTATGTCGCTTTGTGATGAAATTGCCGATGGTGTGCTCATGGCATTAGGTTGCGTAATATTTTCTTCTTCAATATCTCCCGGCTTACAGGTACAGCTTGTAAATGCGAACATTAAACTTGCCGCAAGAACCAACGCCAGTATTACTTTTCTCGCTTTCATTAAGTACTCCTTTTTCAGTTGTTAATGGTTAAATTTAATTAATTAATGGTTGTTCATTGTAAACTAATACTGTTTCATAACGCCTTTATCATAAAAAATCAAGCTAATTTCAAATATTTAACTACCTTTTTCATTTTTTTCGGGTTTTATGAAGGGTCAATATGCTTAGGAATAACTTCTCAATAATTAAAGGTGTACTTACAATTATCGATTAGCTGACCAATTTGGGCTCTTTTTTTTCAGCTTGTCAAAGGTTAATTGTTTGAGGTTGCGGCCTTTATCATCCATTACCATGAGTTGTTCGATGCCGTTTATTTTCTCTGTAAAGATGATGTGCCGGCCATTTGGAGACCAGCATGGAGTTTCGCAGTTTCTGCGGGCATAGGTAAGCTGTTTATGGTTGGTTCCGTCGGGTTTTATTGTACAGATCTGGAATATGCCTTCTATTCTCGAGGTGAAGACAACTTTGTCGTTGTGGGCTGACCAGTCCGGATCGGCATTGTAAACCCCTTGTTTGGTCAGCCGCCGCCAGCGACCACCTTGAGCCGTGGTGATATAGATCTGCGGGGTGCCGTTGCGGTCGGAGACAAAGGCAATCTCCCGGTTGTCGGGCGACCAGCAGGGGGATGCCTGGTTGGCGCTGCTTTTGGTTACACGAAGAATGGTATCTCCTGAAGCGGCATTGATGATAGTGATTTCACTGTGATTTTCATAACGTTGCATCAGGGTGAGGTGGCGGTTATCAGCTGACCATGCGGCGGCGGCGTTAATTCCTTTGCGGTTTGTTAGTTTTGTCTCTTTTCCTTTCATGAAATCGATCAGGTAGAGATCCGGGTTGTCGCGTCGGTATGAGGTGAAGACCAGTTTATTGGCATCCGTAGACCAGGCTGGGGAGATATTGATCGATTTGTTTCGGGTAACCTGTTTGCGTTCATGGCCATCGTAATCACAAGTGTACAACTCCTGTGCGGGTTCATTGTTAAGGCGTCCACAGAAGGCTATTTTGGAGGAGAATTCACCCGGTAATCCGGTAACACTTTCGACTACCTGATTGGTAAATTTGTGGAAGAGCAGGCGGATATTTTTGGCTCGGCCGCGGTAACGTTTACCGACTATCATTTTGCTGGCCAAGGTATCATAGAGACGGAATTCAATAACCAGTTTTTCACCACTTAAAGAGTAGCCGGCTTTGATCAAAAGTTCGGCCCCGATTAATGACCAGTTGCGAAAATCAAAACTTCCCTGCGCGAGGTTGCAGCTTTTTGGTTTTTCGAGATAGTTTGAAGGGTCATCAAGGATTTCGAAAAAAGTTGAAAACTCCAGGTCATCAATTAGTATCTTACGGCCAATAAGAGCTGTTTTTTCATCTGTCCGGCAACCACATAGAGGTTGTAATGGGGCTACAGCCAGGGGAATGCGACGCAGGTTAGGGGAGTCAAGTTCCAGATAGACCCGGGCATCAACGAGTGCTGGCAGTCCGGTTGTGGCCCAGATGACAAAAAGCATCAGGGCGACAATTTTAAAAGTCGAGTTTGGCAATGAGTGTACTTTGTTTTTCATAATTGTAACTGCCTTTACCAGTGAGATACAGTGCAAAATCGTCAAATGTTTGACTGTTTTGTCAGCTAAGGTTTTAAATTATTGGGATCAAAGGTTATGACAAATTCTTCCTGCGGGATATTGAGCTCGGCCGGAAATGGTGGAAACGGTGTTGCGTTAACTATTGCCTGGCGCATGGCATGGTTGAATGTTGAGTTGCTTGATAGCTTCTCTTCACTCTGTTCAAGAAGCTGGCCGGATGCGTCAATGGTCAAACTGATGGTTGCTTCAAGGCCGCTGTTAAGAAGATGTTCCGGCAGGTGCCAGTTGCGCATCAGCCAGGCTTTGAGTTGATTATTGTAGACTTGGGTTAAACTTGCTTGCTTTGCCCGGACGGCAGGTGACGATTCTTGTCTGAGACGTTGACGGATATCATTAAGTTTTTGCGCTTCACGCTGCTGGGACAGTCTTTTTTTTATCTCGGCGAGTTTGTCGTTGGCGGGCGCCGATTTTTTCTTGGGGACACTCCGGCGTTTGGCCAGAGGCGACTCCTTGGCGACGATTTTTTGTTTTTTCAAGATTGCCGGTTTTTTCTTGATCTTGGTTTTAATTTTTCGTTTGAAGCTTGGTTTTGCCGGTGGAGGAGAAGGTTTAGGTTGGCGGCGGGGCATAGGTTTTAATGCCTCCAGCTTGACCTCCATCAAGTTGTCGGGGTTAAGGAATGGTCGAGATTTGAACTGAGGATACGGTATCAGAATCAGAATGTGCAGTATAAATGACAGGCATAAGGCCAGCTTGAAGGATCTCTCTTTACCGGCAAAGAGTGGTAGTAATATTCGCATTTGGGCTGTCATGGATAGTCAATCGCCGTTACTGTGGCAACGGCGTAAGCAGCAATTCCTTCTCGGCGACCGGTAAAACCTAAGCCTTCACTGGTTGTAGCTTTGATGTTGAGCTGGCAGGGTGAGGCGATGGTTTTTTTCAGGATTGTCAGCATAGCCGGGATATGCGGCGCCAGTTTGGGCTGCTGGGCAACAACCGTGATGTCGGCGGCTTCCAGGTAAAAACCTTTCTCTCTGACAATCGCCATGGCACGTTCAAGAAAATGGAGGCTGCAGAGATTTTTGAACGCGGGG
The DNA here is from genome assembly GCA_021163445.1 of Candidatus Tharpella aukensis. Taxonomy (GTDB): domain Bacteria; phylum Desulfobacterota; class Anaeroferrophillalia; order Anaeroferrophillales; family Tharpellaceae; genus Tharpella; species Tharpella aukensis. Next base: position 9,569 of record JAGGWR010000187.1, on the reverse strand, counting down.
TCGTGGTCGGGGAAGTGCCGGCCAATGTCGCCCGCTCCAACTGCACCAAGGAGGGCATCAACTAAGGCGTGAATTAGAACATCGGCATCTGAGTGGCCAGCCAGGCCGGTATGTCCAGGGATTTCAATCCCTCCCAGAATTAGTTTTCTGTTTGGCGCAAAAGCATGGACATCATAACCAAAACCGGTGGCCTGACCAGGTTTGTAGGGTTTTTCTTGGCTGCTCTCTTTTTGTAATAGGGATTCAGCTTGTTGGAGATCCTCCGGGAAGGTGATCTTCAGATTGCTCGACTCTCCCGGTACGTTAATAGTGGTGACGCCGATCCGTTTTTCCGGGGGTAGATTTTCAATCAAAGCCCCTTCATCGGTTATCGGCTTGGCGGGATTTTTTTTCCAGTAGTCAAGGGCTTCACGGAGCAAACCATAGGGCACGCCTTGGGGGGTTTGGGCGAGGCCGATCTCTTCACGATCCAGGGTTTTGGTGATGGTTTTGCCGACTATTTTTTTGACTGTTGCGGTCGGAGTTGTTGTCGGGATGGCGATCTGTTCGGCCTCGACTTGTTCGGCAACTTTGCCAATCAGATCTGTTGTGACCAGAGGTCTGACGCCATCGTGAATCAGGATTGGGTCTATTTCCGAGAGGGTGTCAATCTTCGCGGCCAGGGTCATAACCCCGATATCAACCGATTCTGTACGGCTGTCGCCGCCAGCAACGACCGCAATAACTTTGTCAAAAAGAGTTGTTTTTTGCCCCATTTCAAACAGGGCTGTGGGGTTTTGCCTGGGGCCGACGACAATGATATTGGTGATGTCAGGGCATTCCTGAAAAGCTTTGACGCTCCACAGGTAAAGTGGTTGATTGTTCAGGTTGAGGAATTGTTTGCTCTGGGGGCCGGGGCAGCGGCGACCGCTGCCAGCGGCCACAATGATTGCAAAAACCGGTTTCAGGGTAGATTTATGAACCATTTTTGCGTCTCGCAAAGATCATTCGGCCAGCCGTGGTTTGCAGGACGCTGGTAACGGTCACTTGCGTTGTTTCGCCGACCAGTTGGCGGCCTTGATCGATAACCACCATGGTACCGTCATCGAGATAGGCAATCCCCTGCATTGGTTCCTTGCCCTCTTTGGAGACCATGACATCAAGGGTTTCTCCGGGTAGAACCAGCGGTTTCATGGCTTCGGCCAGCTGGTTCAGGTTCAAAACCCCAACCCCTTGCAGATCTGCAACCTTATTGAGATTGAAGTCATTAGTTAAGATATGGGCGTCTCTTTTCTTGGCCAGGGCGACAAGTTTTGCATCTACCTCTTTGATTCGCGAAAAATCCTCTTCGGTAATAATGATTTCAACTTTAGCCTGGTTCTGGATGCGTTTGAGGATGTCCAGCCCGCGGCGGCCCCGGGTTCGTTTCAGGGAGTCGGAGGAGTCGGCTATCATCTGCAACTCGTGCAGGACAAATTGCGGAATTACCAGGGTGCCTTCAATAAAACCGGTTTCGCAGACATCAGCAATCCGACCATCAATAATCACTGAAGTGTCGACGACTTTTTCCTGATCGGCTCTTTTTTTGGTGATCAGGGCGCGGATCAGGTCGAATTCATCACCTTTTTTGAGGCCGACCTCAAGCGCCACATAGGCTAGCATCGAGTAAACCAGAAGATAGAGGGTGAAGCTGGTTCTCGGGTTGTCAAAGAGGTCGACAAACGGAGCCCCTCTGAGCAGGAGGTTGGCGATAAAGAGGCCGACAACCATACCTGCGAATCCCCCAAGCATAGTTCGCAAAGGAACTTTTTTTAGGCGACTGACCAGGTAAAAGAGGTACGCTACCAGGCTGCCGACAATAAAAAAAGCAACACAGGCGTAATCAATCCGGTCAAATTGGTGTCTGGCAATTTGAAAGGAGAGCAGGGCTGCCGCAAGAGTAAAAAAAGCGCGAATTATGAGCAACGATTATCTCGTGAAAAGGTCAAGGGTTGATGGCGTCGTAAAAAGTTCCGATATCCTGCGTTGTTGTGGTTTCCCAGACGCTCGACATACTAGATGTATGGTCTCACGCCTGGGAAACCACAACATCTTGTCTATCGAAATTTTAACTTAGCCATCCCATGACATTTTACGAGTTCATCAAGGGTTAGCATTTGAACGGGATCATGATTCGTTGGTTTCGGGGATGAAAATTCCCTGGATCTCTTTTTCTACATCACTTTCTGGCAGGCTTCGAGCTCGTGCTAGTTCGGAGACAATTAGTTGTTTGGCGGTCTCCATCATTTTGCGTTCGCCAAACGAGAGTTCTTTGTTTAAGCTGATCAGGTTGAGATCACGGAAAACTTCGGCTACTTCAAAGAGGGAGCCGCGCTTGATTTTGTCATGGAATTGTTTATAGCGTTTATTCCAGGTCTGGTGGGAGAGTTTCACCTTGCGGCGCTTCAAAGTGATGTAGACCTCTTTGATCTCATCCTGATTGACAAGTTGACGTAAGCCGACATTGGTTGTGTTGTTTTTGGGGATCATAATCGTGATATTGCTGTCGATGATCACCATTATGTAGAAATCTTGAGTTTCTTCACAGACTTCACGCTCTTCTATGGCGGTGATCCTGCCTACGCCATGTCCTGGGTAGACTGCAAGATCTCCGATATTAAATGTGTTGATTGTCTCTTTTACCATGGTTTGGAATTCCATTTAGTTGTTGTGCTTTGAGAGCGAAAAGATGGTGTCGTTGCATCATTATGGAGAGGCCGTTAGGAGGTTGTTCGAGAATAGCAATTTTTTCTCAGATCGAGGCAGGCGAAAAAAATTACCGCAGGTATACACTAAGTATTCCGAGGATAATTTTTTGAGCATAACGAAGATATGGGGAAAAAGGGCATTCTCGGGCAGCCTCCTAATATTATTTTCTTGGCAAAGATGATCTTGACATGATATGGCCCGGCGGCCGGAGTTATCCAGCTTAATTGTTAAATGAGCGGAGTACGTTGTTCCGGCAGGAGGACTCTATCCCTAAACTATTAATATTCTCCTGTATATCACATTATGGTATTTTGTTCAACTGCCTAATTTTTGTTTTACTTCGGGTGTTGGTGTCTTTGCTTTATGGAATTACTTGTAGTGGTTATAGCAATTATTCTGGGGCTTATTTTCGGTAGTTTTTTTAATGTCTGTATCTATCGAATACCTCTTGACATGTCGGTGGTTTCGCCGCCTTCGCACTGTCCTAATTGTGGACGTAATCTGCCTTTTTGGCTCAATGTTCCGTTGTTGACTTATGTTGTTTTGCGGGGGCGCTGCTGGTTTTGCCGGCAGCCGATCTCTTTGCAGTATCCTCTGGTTGAAGCTTTGACCGGTCTGCTCTTTGGCGCTGCCGCCTACCGGTTCGGGTTGTCACCGGCTCTAGCTGGAGCCTTGTTGTTGATCTCTCTGCTGGTGCCGATAACTTTTATCGATCTTGAGCATCAGATTATTCCGGATCGTTTCAGCTTGACGGGGATTGTTCTGGGGTTGGCCGGGGCCTGGTGGTGGGTGCCGATGCCCTGGTGGGAATCGCTGCTTGGCGCTTTTTTAGGTTGGTTCTCTTTGTGGTTGGTGGCAGCTGGTTATTATTATGCGACCGGCCGTGATGGTATGGGCGGCGGGGATCTTAAGCTGCTGGCGATGCTCGGGGCTTTTTTGGGCTACAAAGCACTTTTGCCGATTATTTTGCTGAGTTCGTTAAGTGGAGCCGTTATTGGTTTAGGATTAGTGGCCTGGAAGGGTAAAGATGGGCGTTACGCCATTCCTTTCGGCCCCTTTCTGGCGGTCGGCGGCCTTATTTATCTTTTTTTCGGGGTGCAACTCATTGAACTTTATTGGAGTTTGATGTTACCTTCGTAAGATGTTGTTTTTTGTAGCCGGTTGCAACCAGATATATCTCAGTTGAAGTTTTGCGGCTGGCTTTGGGTTTGGCCAGCGTGACTTTGGCAAAATCGGATTTAAGTTGAAGTTGAAAGGGTTTCAGTTCATTACCCTGAAAAACCTTGCAGATAAAAAATCCACCGTTCGCAAGACGCTCTTTAACAAGTTCTAAAGCTATTTCAAGGATGGCAATTGAGTTTGCCTGGTCGGTTGCTTTGATGCCGGTCAGGTTGGGGGCCAAGTCGGAGACCGCTCCGTCGAAAGGCGGGTTCACCAGAGCATCAATGAGAGCTCCGGTTTCAGGATTCAGGATGTCAGCGACCAGGGTTTTGCAAGGGGGCGATGGGAGGTCGGTGATTGTCTGGAGATCGAGGCCGAGGACACTGCCGGATTTACCGACCCGTTTGGCGATATACTCCATCCAGCCGCCGGGGGCAGCCCCTAGTTCGAGGATTTTCTGGCCTTTTTTGAAGACCCTGAAACGCGAATCAAGTTCTTCAATTTTATAGGTTGCCCGCGAGCGTTTACCTTCGCGTTTAGCTTGCCGGTAGAAGCCGTCTTTACGATCAAATGCCATATTTTAACTCTTACTTGTTGGTTGAGTTGAAGAGGGGAGTTTGTTGTTTTGTTTCGCCCTTTTACCCCGCTCTAACTTAATTCATAACTTATTAAAAGGAAATTCTTTTGCAAAAAAATAAAATAGATGAAATTGTAGCGGCTGTGACCGCCCGAATGCCGCAGCTTCTGAACGAAGCGGAGGGGATTGATGAAGATCTTGCCTTGCGTTTGGGAGCTCTAAGTGGGCCTGAGATCTTCTCTTTGCTGCCTTTGACCAACCGGGTCAGGCGGCAGCATTGTGGTCAAAAGATTGCGCTTTGCGCGATAACTAATGCTAAATCGGGCCGCTGTCCGGAAGATTGTGCTTTTTGCGCCCAATCGGTCTCCTATGATACCGGTGTTGAGACTTTTCCTTTGATTAAAGTTCCTGAATTAGTTGAAAGAGTTCGTGAGGCCGCAGCTTGCGGCGTCGAAAATTTTTCGGTTGTGACCAGTGGGACGGCGGTTGATGATTCAGCTGAACAGGCTGAGATTATGGCCATGTTTGAAAAGATCAGGGAAGAGAAAATTGCTCCCTGCGCCTCACTCGGCTTTCTTGATGTGACGACGGCCGGTCGTTATCGTCAGGCCGGTCTTAAACATTACCATCATAACCTTGAAACTGCTCGTAGTTTTTTTTCGCAGATCTGTACAACCCATGATTATGAACAGGCGGTGACGACGGTGAAAACCGCCAAGGAGGCTGGCCTCTATGTTTGCAGCGGCGGCATTATGGGGCTGGGCGAGAGTTGGGCTCAGCGGGTGGAGTTGGCTCTGACCCTGCGCGAACTACAGGTTGATTCAATTCCGCTTAATTTTCTGCAGCCGGTCAGCGGTACTCCATTAGAAGATCAACCGGGTTTGACGCCGTTTCAGGCGCTTTTGACGATAGCTATGTTTCGCTTGGTTTGTCCGGCGAGTGATATTCGTATCTGTGGTGGTCGTCAGCGCACTTTCAGAGATTTTCAGTCTTGGCTTTTTGCCGCCGGGGCTAATGGTCTGATGGTTGGTAATTATTTGACCACAAGTGGTCGGCAATGGCAGGATGATCAACGTTTGTTAGATGATTGGGCCGCATTTGATGGCGTCGAAAAAAAATCCGATATCCTGCGATGATGTGGTTTTCCAGATACTCGACATACTACATGTATGGTCTCGCGCCTGAAAAACCACATCATCTTGTCTGTCGAAATTTTTACTTAGCTATCCCGTAACTTTTTACGTCCCGAAGGAAGTGTCCTTGGGGTGTGAATGCATCAAACTTGTTAGGTGTTAATTGATGAATGAAGATTTACCAAAATCTGTAATTGCCGCTTTTGCGGCCGAACTTGACGGGCTTGAAGATGTTGGGCAGTTGCGTTTCTTGCGCACTATTGATGGGCCGCAACAGGCCCATACAACCCTCGACGGTCGCCCGGTTTTGTTGATGTGTTCCAACAATTACCTTGGTTTAGCGAACCATCCCAAATTACGGGACGCGGCTCAGGAAGCGGCTCAACGTTATGGTTGTTCGTCTGGTGCTTCCCGTTTAATCTCCGGCACTATGAGCTTGCACGGGGAACTTGAAGAGGCTTTGGCGACCTTTAAAAAAGTTCCGAAAACTTTGGTTTTTAATAGTGGCTATGTTGCCAATCTGGCGCTTTTGACCACCCTTGTCGGCGAAGGCGATGTGATTTACAGTGATGCTCTTAACCATGCCAGCATTGTCGACGGTTGTCGTTTAAGCCGGGCTCAGCTTAAAGTCTACCGCCATTGTGATACTGATCATCTTGAAGAGTTGTTGAAAAAGACGACCCCGGATTTCAGGCGGCGTTTGATCGTTACCGATAGTATCTTCAGTATGGATGGGGATATTGCACCGTTACCGGAAATTGCGGCTTTGGCGCGACGATATGATGCTATTGTCATGGTCGACGATGCTCACGCAACCGGAGTTTTAGGGGTCGGGGGGCGAGGCTCAGGAGAGCATTTCGGCCTCGATTTTAATGATCTTGATATTCAGATGGGAACCTTGGGCAAGGCTCTTGGCAGTTGTGGTGCCTATGTCGCTGGAGCTCCGCAATTTATCGACTACCTGATCAATAAAGCGCGCAGTTTCATTTATTCCACGGCTTTGCCACCGGCCGCACTTGGAGCCTCGCTGGCGGCTCTTGAATTGCTTATCGAAGAGCCCGGCCGGGTGGAGAGACTTAGGTCCTTAACCGGCTATTTCCGTCAAGGTTTGCGTCGGCTTGGGCTTGAGGTCGGCCATGATCCGACCCCGATCGTACCGGTGGTGGTGGGTGACCCGCAACTGACTATGGATTTGAGTGCCTGGTTTCTTGAACAGGGCGTTTTTATTCAGGGGATTCGTCCACCGACGGTGGCCTTCGGCCAATCCCTGCTCAGGGTTACTATCAGTGCGGATCTGGAATACTCCGATCTTGACCGAGTCTTGGCCCTTTTTGCCGAGCGTTGTTCCGATTTTAAAAGATAGTTACAAAAGATATTTAAAAATAGCTTGACAATTAAAGTCTCTTATACTAGAAAACTCCCCTTCAACTTTGTCGCCCTGTTTGGCAGGGTTTTAGCGGTTATTTAGTATTTGTCTGGTTGCCTTAATTAAATGTTACCGGCTGTTTTTTTCTGGAGAATTGAATATAATGAAGACCTATGTGGCAAAACCTGGTGAGTTTGAGCAAAAATGGCATCTTATCGATGCGCGGGGCCAGGTTCTCGGCCGATTGGCCAGTGAAGTTGCCAATATCTTACGCGGTAAAAATAAACCAATCTTCACTCCGCATGTCGATACTGGTGATTATGTAGTGATTGTTAATGTGGCTGACATTCGTTTAACCGGTAATAAACTTAAAGATAAGGTCTATTATCATCATACCGGCTATCCGGGTGGGATTAAATCGATTACGGCTGAAGAGTTGATGGAAAAAAACCCAACCGAGCTCATTAATAGTGCGGTTAAAGGTATGTTGCCGAAGAATAAATTGAGCCGCCAGATAATTAAAAAACTCAAGATTTATGCCGGATCCGAACATCAGCATGAGGCTCAGTGCCCGGTTGCCAGAGAGATTTGATGGCGTCGTAAAAAGTTCCGATATCCTGCGATGATGTGGTTTTCCAGACACTCGACATACTACATGTATGGTCTCGCGCCTGGAAAAACACAACAACTTGCACCCCAAGGGCACTTCCTGCGGGGCGTCTATCGAAATCTTTACTTAGCCATCCCGTAACTTTAAATTAAATTAAATTATAGTTCTAGTTAAAAATACTTTTTAAAAAGGTTTAGATATGACAGCGACACGATTTTATGCGACGGGCAAGAGAAAAGCAGCTATTGCCAAAGTCTGGCTCAGTGAGGGCAGTGGTGATATTAAGGTGAATGGCCGCTCGGTAGAAGACTATTTTACTATGGATACGGCCCGCGAATTGGTTTTTCAGCCGCTCGCCTTGACCGAAAATAATAATAAATTTGATTTTATAATTAGAGTAGCGGGCGGCGGCGTCGGTGGACAAGCTGGCGCTGTAAGGCATGGTATTACCAAAGCTTTAATGGAATTTGATCCCGAGCTACGCGGCCTACTAAAGAAAGCGGGCTATGTAACCCGCGATGCGCGAATTAAAGAGCGCAAAAAGTACGGCCAACGCGGAGCCCGAGCTCGCTACCAGTTCTCTAAACGTTAGAAGAGACTGGATAGAGAAAAACTTGGAACCAAGGGAGGCCGCGAAAACGGCCTCCCTTTTTTTGTTTTGCATACAAGTTGGTTAGGAGAAAAAACGTGGCAAAAATAAAAGTAGCGATTATTGGGGCCAGTGGTTATACTGGAGTTGAGCTAATGCGGATTCTGGCCGGTCATCCCGAGGTTGAATTGACGGCGGTAACTTCGCGTCAGTATGTTGGCCAGCCGGTAGCCGAGCTTTTCCCTTCCTTGCGCGATGTTGTTGAGCTGAAATTTATGGATAACCAAGTCGCGGAGATTGCCTCTCTGGCCGATTTGGTCTTTACGGCCCTGCCCCATAAAGCGGCAATTGAGGTGGTTGCCGAACTCCATAGAGCCGGGAAAAAAGTGGTTGATTTGAGCGCCGATTATCGTTTCAGTGAGCAAAAACTTTATGAAAAATGGTATCAGCCGCATACTGCTCCTGAACTGTTGGCCGAGGCGGTTTACGGTTTGCCTGAGCTTTTTCGGGATCAGATCCCCTCGGCTCGGGTAGTTGGTAATCCCGGTTGCTATCCGACCAGCGTGATTTTGCCGTTGGCTCCGATTCTCTCTCTCGGGCTAGTCGATCCCGAGGCGACGATAGTTATCGATGCTAAATCAGGAACCAGCGGGGCTGGCCGCAGTCTCAATCTCGGTTCTCTCTATTGTGAAGTAAATGAGAATTTTAAACCCTATAAAGTCGCCAATCACCGGCATCAGCCGGAGATGATGGAACAGCTTGGCCGGGCTTCAGGCGTGGTGCCGAAACTCCTCTTTGTGCCTCACCTGTTGCCGATTAATCGGGGGATTTTATCTTCAATTTATCTGCCTTTGTCGCGTGATGTAACGGCGGCAGAGATTGAAGGGGCTCTGGCTGGGGCCTATGCTGATGAGACTTTTGTGCGACTGCTTCCGTCCGGCAGCCTGCCGACGCTTAACGCGGTTCGCGGGAGTAATTATTGTGATATCGGTTATGTCCTGGCCCCAGAGCAGCGGAGTCTGATTCTTTTTTCAGCGATCGATAATCTGGTTAAGGGCGCCGCCGGAGCGGCGATTCAGAATATGAACTTGATGCTCGGCTTGCCAGAAGAGATGGGATTGTTGACGGTGGCGTTGGTTCCATAAATAAGAATTGCGGAGGCTTGGAAGTTTGCTTCGCCCTTATAAACGGGGTCACACCCCAAGAGTGCTTCCTCGCTATGCTCACAGCGAAGCCTGGGGTGCTGGTGCACCTTTTGTCCAGCAATGACCCCATCCCGAGACCGGCCGGATATCGGTTTTGCTGCTGACTGAACTATATTGACAAATCTGAACCTGAGTATGTATGGTGATGAAAATGAGGTGCGCATGAAGAAGATAATTGGAGCTCAAATACTCCTTGAGGTT
>JAGGWR010000110.1 GCA_021163445.1 Candidatus Tharpella aukensis | reverse complement strand
GTTATAGGAAGCAGCCCAAGAGCATGTTTTCCACTTAAATACTGCTCGGCCTGCTCTGAGTGGCATTCTTGACAAGTAGCAATTGTCGGCAGTGTTGCCTTATCTGCATCATCTGCATTTTTATGCGCATCCCCATGGCATGCAGTACAATCCATCTCTTTGGCCATTTCCCCCCGATTAAAATCTTTTACAATACCAGGGGTAATTTTACTATGACACTCTTCACACTTTGACGTAACTGCGTTTGCTGAACTCACAAAAAACGCCAGCACAAACAGTAAAACCAGCAACTTACAACTCTTCATGGCAATCTCCTTAATAAAGGTTAACAGAAAACAAATAAAATCGGTTAAATTTTTTAAGAGGAACAGATCGAACGGGTGAATCGGGGATACCCATAGTCTACAAACTGAATTTCCATCGTAAATATTTAAAACACACTCACTTCAAAATTGCAACGCCCATTTTCATTTCAAGTATAAGACCGACATTATGAGTATTCTTGAGGGTTTCAGCGGGAAAGTTTTTCTTTGTGAACTCTGTGATGATTAATGAATTTAGATTTTGCCTGTTTGGTGTCGGTTTTGCCAGCTTCTTTTTTCGGGCGTGGGCCAGGTCAAGATTTTCCCGAGCTTCAAGCCAATCCGGTTTTAGTGCGAGAACCTGCTCGTAACCGGAGATAGCATCGTCATATTTACCCTGCATCAAAAGAGCATTGGCGCGATTGTAGAGAGCGTTTACCGAGTCATCCTGAGCAAAGGCGGCGGCGGCTTCCTTAAAATCGCCATTTCGATAGAGGGCGGTTCCGCGTTGTAGAGGATTTCGAAAAACTTTGGCTGCCTCTTGATACTCCTTTTCAGCCATCAGGAGTCGGCCTCGCTGATCCAGAGTGATAAAAAGATCACTCACCGACCAGTTGACTGAAATCAAGGCACAGAGAAAGGATGCCGTGATTAGGAGGATTATTCCTAGGAGGCTGTCCGAGAACGTCTTTTTTCCCCAGCTCGGCGCACTGCCAGCACTTCCTTCGGTCGTTATTTTTTGAAAATAATGCTCGGAATACTTGGGTGTATGCCTGCGCTTATTGTCAAAAAATGCCTTGATCTGAGAAAAAAATCCTATTCTCGGACAGCCTCCTAAGGGGATATGTTTTTTATTCATAAACCACAATCCAGCCTCGTCGAAAGAAAAAGAGGCCTAATATCAGTAAAATCAGCAAGAGCCAGTAGCCGTTATCCTGCCAGCGTTCACCTTGGTTTTGTTTGGCCGCCGAAAGTGTGGTTTTGATGCGGGCGGCCAGTTTTTGGACGTCGTGATCGTCCGGGGTGACGATGGTCAGGCTGGCCCCGGCGGCAGATGCCGCCTTTTTCAGGGCCTCCATATTTAGGGCTGGTGCCGGTGGGCTGCTTGCGGGGAGAATAATTCCCTGATCTGCGGCGATTGCATAAATATGGATGGAGATGTCTGATTTTTCATGAAAAGCCCTGATCTTTTTTAGTTGAATCTGGTCAATCTGGTCGACAATCAGTAAAATGGAGCCGGGAATTTCCGCCTTATCCAGCAGGGCGGCCGCCAGTTCGAGGGCCTCGGCCGCCGCATCACCTTGCTCGGGCATGATTCTCGGGGTCAGCGCCTGGCTGAACATATCGATAATTTTCGGATCTACGGTTAGAGGCATGGTTAAATGGGCGCTGCCGCTATAAGCAATGAGTGCGGTTTTGGCTCCGATTCGCAGTTTAAGCAGATCATGGATTTTCTGCGTGGCGCGTTCAAGACGGGACGGCTGGATGTCTTGGGCCAGCATCGTCGGAGTGACCTTTAAGGCGATAATCAGACCCGCTGTATCCTGGATAAATGGTGAAGACTCTCTGTCCCAAGTTGGTCCCGCCAGAGCGATGATACCAGTGAGCCATAAAACTGCGAGCAGGTAAACCGGGCGTACTTTTTTCGGCTCTCTTTCGCTGACCAACAGATGTTTAAGCAGATGATCGGCAATCAGCGCCTGCATTCCCGGCCGAGAATTTTGTCTCCGCAGAGCGTACCAAACCAATCCGGCTGCCGGGATCAACAAAGTCAGCAGCCAAGGGCGGAGGAAGTGGAAGTTTTGGATGAAGTTTGACATTTTTTTGGTTTAAAGGTTTAAAAGTTTAAGGATTTGACTTTCAATGCCCTGAGAATATGCATCAACAAACCCAATCTAAGCGCCAGTCCCAATGGCCAAAAGTATAAATCCCGTTTCGGTCTGTAGCTTATTGTTTCAATTTCGTGGGTGCTGAGCTCGTCGATTTTTTGATAGATTTTTTCGAGTTCTGTGCGGTTACCGGCCCATAAATAGTGGCCGTTTGTGATTTTTGCGACATCTCTCAGGGTTTTTTCATCGAGTTTCTCTTCGCCTGCGGCTTGGGGGTCGCCGACGGCGACGCAGTAGATAACAATGTTGTTGTCAGCCGCAATCCGGGCGGCTTTGACGGGCTCAACTTTGGAGCTGGTATCATTGCCGTCGGTAAGAACGATCAGCAGTTTATCTTTGAGCGTACTTTCTTTGAACATATTGATGGCCAGACCGATGGTGTCGCCGAAAGCGGTCTTGGGGCCGGCCATCCCGACTTGAGCCTCTTTGAGCAGTTCCCGGCAGAGTTCCAGGTCTTCGGTAAACAGAGCTTGGATAAAGGGGGCTGAACCAAAAAAGATTAAACCGGCCCGGTCGCCCCGGCGGCGTTCTAAAAATTCGTCTAAAACCTCTTTGACGGTGGCCAGGCGATCTATCTTTTTGCCCTCTTCAGAGGTGAAATCCTCAGTCTGCATGGAGCCGGAGAGGTCAATTCCGAGCAGGAGGTCACGGGAATAGATCTCCTTGACGAGGGGTTGTTCGATCCATTGCGGCCGGGCCAGGGCGGCAATCAGCAGCACCCAGCAGAAACTGGCGATGATCTGGCGGAGTAAAGGCTGTTTACGGACAATGGAGCCGCTGCCCGGTTTTTGGCCGGAGAGTGCCACCAGCTCATCAAAAAACGGAGTCTGTATTGCCGGTCGCGCTTCTTGGTAAGGCTTTGTTAATTTGTGCAGCAAAAAAGGCAGCGGCAGCAGGAGAAAGAGCCATATGTAGCTGAATGTGAACATCCGCTTTATTTACTCTTCCTTAAAAAAACTACTTCATAGGTTTTATCCATAGCCGCGTGATAGTAGAAGCCCGCCATAGCATCTTTTTCAGCATAGTAGTAAAGTGTATAGGTTGACCCGGCATAGTTTTTATCCTGAAGCCGGAAAAAGAGTTTAATAAACCCCTCTTGGGTTGAGATCGCGGCTTGGGCAACATGGATGGGCCGAGGATTGAAATATTTCACAGTTGCCTTTCCATCGAATAGAACCTTGCTGACTTTGATCAGGTAACCGCCATCCGTCCGCTGCCATTCACCGGCCATGATGCTATAGTCAAGTTTTGCCGCTGGCGGAGTGTCGTCAGCCAAAGAGAGATGAGTATCAATAAAGTACGGCCCCATCCCAAGCATAATTAAAGCCAGCGCTAGGATTCGCCAGTTTAAGCCGGATATTCTTTTCAATGTGTTACGCATATTTTTCTCCCAAGATTTTTCATGTTTGAACAGCAAATTGAAATCAGTTGTAACTATTCAGCTCCCTATAATTCAGGAGTTAAGTTATAGGGGATGGCGGCGAACATTGCTTCGCCCACTCGTACCGTTTAAATTCCTGCATCAGAACGTTCACCTACCGGCGAACAACCTGGCAGTCATTTATTTGAGAGGGGACACAGCTCAGCTCGTCACGGGCTGAAGCCCGGCCTGGAGGTATGTCCTCGTACCGAGATAGTTTGTGAAATTCTTTCGGGCCTTTCGACTTCATAGCGATGCGTGCCAACCCAACGACAAACGGTCTTGAAAAGCCCGCGTACCTGTTCGTTTGAAAGTGTCGCAAACCAGGTGTCCGGTTGATAGGAGCAATCAAGTAAAAGTTGGCCGCTGCCTTTTGTGAAGAGTTCCGTAGATCCGGTTTTATCAAGAAATATGAGCCAGTCGGTGCCGTTCAGGGAAGCAACTTGAACTCTTCCGTAGGCCGCAATAGCGGTGCGTTTAACAAGCTCCGGGAGCCGGGGCAGAAGTTGTTGATATTGGGTTGCGTCGGCCAACTCTTTTTCAAACCGGCGCAATTGCGCCAGGGCTTCACGACGATATCCGTCACGCTGCCAGGCGCGGAATCTTTTAACCAAAAACCATGCGAGCAACAGCAATACACTTAAACTCGAAGCATAGCAACCGGGAGCCGGCGGCAGCCAAGAGGCCGGAGCCGGAGTGACGATGTCGTGGAGGTTTTGGAGGCTGGTGGTATCCATTACCGCGACCCTCTAATTTTAACCTTCCCGGCTACCGGTTGCTTGCCGGGGACGTAACCCAAGGTTTCTCTCACCTGGGTGGCAACCGGCTCGGCGGTATGGAGTGGAAGAATGGGGACGCCGAATTTGACCAGGGTTTTGGAAAGGGTTTTTAAGCGGCCTTGAAGAAAATTGGGAAAGTGTTTTTGCAGGCGTTTTTCCTGGGTGTCGAGGAGGATTTGGCGGCTGCCGTCACTGATCACCAGTGTGGCATTTTCCGGAAGTTTTCCAGCCAGCGGGTCATAGATCGGTAAAAGCATGACATCGTTGTGGCGGCAGAGTAGTTTGACCTGATGCAGGCTTTTATCACTGAGTCCGAAAAAGTCGCTGATGACGCAGATCAGGTAATCATGGCTAGCCAGCTGCCGGGCTTTTTCCAATGCCTGATTGAGCATCTCTTTTTGGGCCTCGATATTACGTTCAACTCCCAAGTCATTGTTTTGCCGAACAATGTGTTGGAGAATCTGCATGACCGTTTTTTTACTGCGTTGGGGTTTTATCTCTCTGATTTCGGAATCGTTAAAAATAATGGCACCAACCCGGTCTCCGGCACTGACAAATCTCCAGGCGGCGAGAGCTGCGGTCTCGGCTGCGGTGACCGATTTCATGTTGACCCGGGAGCCGAAAAACATGGAGATACGTTGATCGACAACCAGCAATACCGGGCGTTCCCGCTCTTCAGTGTAGACCCGGACATAGGGTTGCCGGGTACGTTTGGTCGCTTTCCAGTCGAGGCTGCGGATATCGTCTCCCGGCCGATATTGGCGCAACTCCTCAAAGTCGAGGCCCCGGCCGCGCAGACGGGAGCCGTGGCGTCCTGAAAGCAGGCTGTGCACCGGTTGCCGAGGCAGAAAACTGAAACCGGCCGCCTGATGCTGGAGGCGAATCAGATCCTGCAGGGAGACATAAACTCCAGGGGTGGGGTTGGATTTTTGCATATTTTTTGGTGGAACTTGACAATTTAGGTTGTGGCGACTATACATTAACCATACAATGTATATTAATTAGGAGGCTGTCCGAGAACGCTCTTTTTCCCCAGCTCTTCGTTATTTCTTTCAAATAATGCTCGGAATACTAAGTGTATACCTGTGCTTATTTGAAAGAAATGCCTCGATCTGAGAAAAAATTTCTATTCTCGGACAGCCTCCTAGTACAATTTTTTTGTTATGATTATTTGGGACGACAATAAAAATTTAAAATTACTGCGCGAACGTCAGGTATCATTTGAGGAAATTGCTGAGATCATTCTTCGTAAAGATTATCTTGATATCCTTGAAAACCAGACAAGGCCCGGCCAGTTAATTTTCGTAATTTCATTGCATGATTATGTTTATGCAGTACCATTTCTTATTGATGAAAACGAGAATATTATTCTAAAAACAGCTTATCCCAGTAGAAAATTATCAAAAAAATACAGTGAGTGAAGCGATGAAAACAAAATTAGATACCTTTGAGCAAGCCTTTGAAGAGAATATGGATTCATGGACTCCAATTGATCATGATAAGCGGTTATCAATTGAGAAGTTTATTGACAAGGCCAACGAAAAAAAAAGTATCAGTTTACGTCTCAAGGTGAATGATTTGGAGCAATTGAAGTTGCGGGCTGATCGTGAAGGTTTACCGTATCAGACTCTGCTCTCAAGTATTATCCATAAATTTGTTACCGATCAACTTGTAGATAAACGAAGTATCCTTAAGAGTTTGGAACTTTTCAAAAGGGTTGAAGGTAAATATTCGGCTTGATTACTATAAAACTACAGCAAATAGCGTGAACGTCGCTTCGCTTCCCATTACCGGGGACAGAATTAAATTCTGTCCCCACATCGAGGTAGTTTGGAACGGTAACCGAATATTTACTTTTTTCAGAAATGATTAGAGGGGCTTCTGCTCGACATGTTCAGGTCTCGAAGGGTTTTTTTAGGGGAGACCTGCTCCGGGTCAGGTTTGCGGCCGGTGTTCTGGACTCCGGTTTTTATGATTGTGCTCTGCACGGAGAAGGCATTTTCGCGGAAAATTTTATTACCGTGGTCATCTTGCTCTCTACCCAGGGTGAAGCTATTATCAATGGGGTCGGTGGGGTTGTGCCCAGTGATTTAATTTTTATGAAAGAGGGTGCGGAGATGGTCAATGCCTTGGCACCCGAAACCGCATGGGTGTCGTTTCAAGTGAAACGTCAAGACTTGAGGTTGCTTGGAGTTGATTTTGGCAAAAATGAGAATAAAATATATAAAAAATGTTATCCTTCAGATTACCACTTTGTGGCTGTTTTAAACTTCTTGGCTCACCAATTGCATTTTTAAGAGCGAGGCGCCGGAGTTGGCATATTATGGCCACAAACTTATCTATAATCACCTAGTGGAGAATTTGGCCTGTCTGTTGACACGTGAGCAGGAACCGCTAATCCTTGGGTATTGCGACTATCTTAAATGGCGCTTCTACTTTTGAAGCGCCATTTGCATGATAATATCGGTGATGTTATTCAGGTAAGTGATCTTTGCCGGCTTACCGGTAAGGGCGAGCGAATCCTTGAGCGGGTTTGTGCCCGGGCCTTTGCCTCATCCCCTCGGGCACTGCTCAAGAGCCATCGTTTAAATTCCGTGCGTAAAGATCTGCTGGCTACCGTCGGAAAGAGATCCAACGTAACCCATATAGCACTGGAATACGGGTTTACACATCCGGGTCGTTTTGCCGGAGAGTATAAAAAGTTTTTTGGTGAACTGCCATCGGAAACTCTATTTCGTAATCGAATGTAAAGGTTGAAAATGCAGGTAATTATGTCAATTAAAAGTGGTTTAAATCTTGGGGTGCGGCGATGAAATTGCAGAGATGGTTGGTGATGTTTTTACTGTTAAGTTGTTGGTTGTTTAGTGCGGCGTGTCAGGGGCCGCAGGTCGAAGCCGGTAGCGCGGTTTCACCGGCAGCGATTGACGATACTCGGAATCCGTCGATACAACCTGAGGCAGACACTAAAGAGTACATCAATGCCTGGACCAAACCTATTCCTGAGACCGATGGCACAGCCCCGGTTGTGCCTCCTGGTGAAGAAAAACAGAAGCCCCAAGCCGTTGATGATGACACCGATAGTTATATCCGAGCCTATACTTTTCCCACTTCATCTGAAAATGGAAAAAAAGAGTCTGCGGCGGAGTCTGAGTCTCAGCCCTCCATACCTGTGGCTCCAGCGGAAGACGAAACCGACCAATATATTGAGGGTCAGATCGGTAATTAAGGAGGGTTGCAGGAGGTTAGCAGATGAAAATTGTCTTAGCGCCAAATGCTTTTAAGGGTTCATTGACGGCGACTGAGGCGGCGCTTGCCATGGAAGCCGGGATTAAAAAGATCCTTCCCCGGGCCGAAGTGATCCGGGTGCCGGTAGCCGACGGCGGGGATGGGTTGGTTGATGTGGCGGTTGAGGCCTTGAATGGCGAAATCCGCAGCCTGGTTGTTCGCGGGCCGCTGAAGGGCGGAATAAAGGTGAATTACGGTTACGTTAAATCACTGAGTCTGGTGATGGTGGAGATGGCTCTGGCCAGCGGACTTGCTCTTTTGCCGGAGGAGTTACAAGATCCGACCCTGACTACCACCTATGGTACCGGTGAACTGATAAAGGCGGGCCTCGATCTTGGTGTGAGACAGATCAATGTCGGGATTGGCGGAAGTGC
>JAGGWR010000258.1 GCA_021163445.1 Candidatus Tharpella aukensis | reverse complement strand
CGAAAAAGTCTGACCGATTCCATGTTGCATTGGTATACGCAGGGTTTAAGCGTTAAAAAAAGAAATCAAATTTCGCTGCTGAGGGCTTTAGAGGCCAATGATATTGACGCTGTGGGAGAGATTTTTCACGCTTTTTTTGCTTCAATTCCTAATGATAACTACCGCAAAAACAAGATTGCCGGTTATGAGGGCTATTACGCCTCGGTGGTCTATTGCTATTTTGCTGCTTTGGGATTGGATGTGACGCCGGAGGATACGACTAATAAAGGGCGTATCGATATGAGTGTACGATTTGCCGGGCGAGTCTATCTTTTCGAATTTAAAGTTAACGAAATCGGCGGGGTCGGGACGGCCATGGCTCAACTAAAAGACAAAAAATATCATGAAAAGTTCATGCTGCCGAGGCCGTCGGGAACGACTCCTGAAATCTATCTCATCGCCATTGAATTTAGTCGTGACCAACGCAACGTTACTGGTTTTACATGGGAAAAACTTGATCTGTTGTAACTAGGAGGCTGAATTTTCTTGAAGATATAAGGGACGTTGTTGACAATCTCAACTAACTTCGCAATGTTGGCACATATCTTATTTCTCTGAGTTCAAACCACTCATCGACTTCCAGAATTTCTAGTTTCTCAAGTGAATTCAGGATGTCCATGAATGGTTTATCAACGTTTTCATCCTGAAAAAACATGAAAGCCTTAAACAGTTTTGCTCCCATGCTGTCCAGTGCCTTGGAAAAACGATAAATTATTTGATCTGCAAATGCAAGAGCCACGTTGTCATGCATTATGTGAGAAAAATCATCTTGCTCAAGCGTAAAGGCGTACTGTTTCGATCTGAAAATAAATTTCTATTCTCGGACAGCCTCCTGGTAAGCTGGCTGAGAGTCACCTATTTTAAATTATCGAATAGGCTGTTAATCAAAAGCAGGCGGTTTTCTTTTTTGGCCAGCTCTTTCAGGTCTTGAGTGAAGCCGGATTTACTGAACAGAAGGTGTCGGCAATTTTGGGAAAGTGGCAGCTTGTTGGATACTATTTTGTTTTGTAACTCCTTATAGACCGACAAGCCTATTTTTTTATGGCTCCATTTACATTCTCCAACGACACTGAGTTGGAGATCAGCATTAACTCCTGCGATATCAAGTTCATAATTGCCCGACCATTGCCGTCCAACCCTCAGGCAATTGAAAGTTGATGCGTTATTTTTTACAAAATTTCGACAAAGCTGTTCATAGCAAAAAGAGATGTGGCTTTGAATTAATGGATTTAGCCGTTCCATGATGATTTTGATTTGCCCGAATTCGAGAAAGCTGTCATAGGGGTAAATACTGCCGAACCAGAGGCGTAAAAAAGGATCGGCAACCTGGTAGTACCCTTTTTTTGAGTGCGCTGGATTTTTTTCAAGAACCGGTACTTCGCGGTATACCAAAAATAGATCTCTTAAAAGCTTGATGTAATGAGTTAGCTGGTTGGCCGGCAGACCCAGGCGGCTGCCGATTTCAGAAATACGCCCGGTGCCGTTGCCGAGTGCCTGGAGAATAGACCAACAAGTGTTGGGGGATGAGATCTCTTCGTGGAGCAGGTAGCGTGCTTCATTGTAGAGTATTCCGTTTTGATTAAGGACGAGTTCCTGTATGGCTGTTGAAAAGTTTTGGTAGCCTTGCAGAAGTTCAAGGTAACGGGGAACCCCGCCCCCAAGGCTGTAAAATTTGATTAACTCTTCTTCTGTATGAGTCGGTAAAAAGTCTTTAAGGTGCTGATATGGAAGAGGTTTCAGGAGTATCTGGGCTGATGCTCGTCCGTAGAGAGGAGCGGATTGGGCCATAGTTTCTTTATACATCATTGATGTGATTGAGCCGCAGAGAATGAGCAGAATATTTTCGTTTTTCCAGTGTTCATCCCACCATTTTTGGAGAAATGAAGAGAACGCCGGCTGAGTTTGACAGAGGTATTGATACTCGTCCAGGATGAGGATTGTTTTTTTGTCTTGGGGACGGAAACGGTCGAAGGCGGCAAAAATATCATACCACTCCGGATATTCTGCTGCTTGTAAAAGTGGTTCTTGGAGGGCCGTGCTCAGGGCAAGAGTCAGGGATCTCTTTTGTGATTTTTCTCCGGCCTTGTCGGCCATATAGTAGCAATGATTCTTATTTTGACAAAATTCACGCAGTAACGTGGTTTTCCCCAGTCGCCGCCGGCCATAGAGGATAACCAGTTGGCCGCCGGAATTTTGATAGATAGTGTTGAGCTGCTTGATTTCTGAATGGCGACCAATGAATTTATTCATATTTCAACTATAATAGTGAATGTATGAATTTGCAAGAAGAATCTAGCGTAGTAGGGGACGTTGTTGACAAACTCAACTAACTTCGCAATGTTGGCACATATACAGTCTCAGTACGGCCGGGCAGGCCCTAACTAACAACGGTTGATTTATAGTTTTGACGAATTATATTTCAACCCGCTCCCAGGCAAAATCGGCAAGGTTTTTCTCGTCGGCGTTGAAATCGATG
>JAGGWR010000012.1 GCA_021163445.1 Candidatus Tharpella aukensis | reverse complement strand
CTAGGAGGCTGTCCGAGAACTAACTTTCACCTGAAAGCTACCACAACATCTTGTGTTTTTAACTTCAGGGAAACACAAGATGTTGTGGTTAATTTTTTGATATTTCCATTCTCGGACAGGCTCCTAGTTCATACCAACGCAGTCAAAGAGCATCTTATCCCTGATGACCTGTCCAAATCAAAACAACGCTTTGTTTACGCAAATGAAGCCGACCTTTTAAACCTTGCCCTTTTCAATAAAACCGCCGCATCCTGGAGAAAAGAACACCCGAATGAAAAAGGCAATATCCGGGATACCGCAACCATTGAGCAACTGGTGGTTTTATCCAACCTGGAAAGTTTTAATTCTGAGTTGATCTCTGAAGGGATTGATTCAGAGACAAGATTGCAGAAGTTAAATCAGATTGCCATCCGACAGATGCGAATAATGATTGAAAACCGATCATTAAAAAAACTGGAAGGTAAATGATGAACCTAGAATTAAAATATTTCAAAACAGATGATTTTCATGCAGCTCTAAGGTTGTTTTTCAAGAGTTTAAATATTCCCGTCAACTATATTGCAGAAGAATCTGTCCGACCGCAGGATATCCTTGAAAAATCATACAAAAAAGATCACTCAGCCCACCAACTAATGGAAGATGTCTATTTTCTGGGTATGGTTGACGATAATGCTTTTGCAGGAAATGCAAGCCTTGCCCCGGAAAAAATAGAGTCCGACTACGACGGTATCCTGATCTTTGGAGTCACCCTTAATCAACGTGAGAATAATCTGCTTCCCACCAGATCACAGCTGGCCGAAATTACCCGTTCATTTAATCGGGAATTTTGTTATACCCCGGTGGTGGTCGTCTTCAAATACGAAAATATTAATAAAAACTATATTGCCTTTGCCAATGCTGAAAGACTGAAATTCAAACAGGAGTGGCGAGAAGGTGAAAAAGCCGGTAAAGTTTCACTGCTCAGAGATATTGATCTTGATAATCCCCATTCCGGTCATCTGCAGATTCTGTCGGAACTCGCAATCTCTCGCTCAGGGAAAAAGGCTGTAAACTCATTTACCGATCTCTATACATACTGGCAGACCGTTTTTAATGTCTCTCTGCTCAATAAAAAATTCTATGAAGAGCTTTCCAACTGGTATTTCTGGGCCATCAAAGAAGTTACATTCCCATCGCAGCCAACCCTGAATGAGATTATCAAGGAGACCGGGAAAAAAGATAACCAGCGACTTGAAGATTTAATCCATGAACACAATGCAAAAAATGTAATCAGACTCTTAACCCGATTTTTGTTTGTCTGGTTCATTAAAGAGAAAAATCTGGTCCCGGAAGAGCTTTTTGATCTCGAATATTTAAAAAATGAAATCTTAAATGATTTTTCACCATACCATGTAGATGACAAAAATACTCTCTTCGAATTGATCAATATCGATACCAAAAGCAATTACTATAAAGCTATCCTGCAGAATCTCTTTTTTGCCACATTAAATTGCCCCCTTGAAAAAAAGGCTGGTAAGGACAAAAGAAATCGTGGCTTTAGTAAGAAAAATTTTGGTGTACTTCACTTAATGCGATATGAAAAAAAATTCAAGAACTCAGATCTTTTTCTTGAAATGATGAACAATAATGTTCCTTTTTTGAATGGTGGTCTTTTTGAGTGTCTGGATAAAAGGGGTGAAAGAGAAAAAAGAGAGGAAAGAATTTATATCGATGGTTTTTCTGATAATTTACCTAAAGAACATGATCTTATAGTTCCTGATTATCTTTTCTTTGGTTTAAATGAGAAAGTAGATCTTAGTTCGGTTGTTGGTATTAAAAACAAAAAAACAGAGCAGGCTATGGTTAAAGGTTTAATAAATATTTTTAAATCTTATAAATTTACCATTGCTGAGAACACCCCGATTGAAGAGGATATTGCCCTTGACCCTGAACTGCTGGGCAAAGTTTTCGAAAACCTGTTGGCAAGCTACAACCCGGAAACAAAAACCACGGCCAGAAAACAGACCGGCTCATTTTATACTCCACGTGAGATTGTTAATTACATGGTGGATGAGAGCCTGATTGCCTATCTCAAAAACGCTGTAAAAGATTGGTGTATGTCGGAAGATGAACTCGACAGCAAACTTCATCAACTGCTCTCTTTTGACCCCGTTAACCCTTTTGAAAATGATCAATCCTTGCAAAAAAAGATCATCAAGGCACTTGATCACTGCACGATTCTTGACCCGGCCTGTGGTTCCGGGGCATTCCCCATGGGGATTTTACAAAAGATGGTTCATGTCCTGCAAAAAATTGACCCGCTTAATAGCTACTGGCAAGAGCTGCAAATGAAAAAGGCTCTACAAGAAACAGAATCAGTTTTTCGGCTTGCAGACAAGGAGACACGAAAGCAAAAGTTAATTGAAATTAACGAGGCCTTTGACACTCAGATTAATGATCCTGATTATGCCAGAAAACTTTTTCTGATTGAAAACTGTATTTATGGGGTTGATATTCAGCCCATTGCCGCCCAAATTTCCAAACTGCGCTTTTTTATCTCTCTGGTTGTCGATCAGAAGGTAGACATTACCAAAGAAAATTTTGGTATCCGCCCTCTTCCCAACCTGGAGACAAAATTTGTTGCCGCTAATACGTTGATTGGCATTGAAAAACCGGTAAAGCAAGGGAATCTCTTTACAAATCCTGAGATTAATGAGCTTGAAGAAAAGTTGAAGGTTGTTAGACACCGGATCTTTTCAATAAAAAAACCACAAAGGAAAAAAGAGCTGCGGCAAGAAGATCAAATTCTACGTGAAAAAATGGGGAATTTGTTGGTTGCCGATGGTTGGCAAAGTAAAAGCGCCAGGCAACTTGCCGATTGGGATCCGTATGACCAAAATGCCTCTTCCGCTTTTTTCGATTCCGAATGGATGTTTGGTATTAAGGATGGATTTGATGTTGTGATTGGCAATCCTCCGTATGGCGCAAAATTACCTAATCAAACAATAGAAATTTTAAAGCAAAATTACCAATTATTTTGCCGTGAAACAGCAATCTTATTTATAGAAAAAGGACAATCATTACTTTCGAAACACGGTATTTTAACATACATTGTTCCGAAGGCATTGACTTATGCTTCAAATTACAAAAAAACGAGGAATTTCTTATTGAATGGACTCGGAATAATGGTTGACTGTGGAAAAGCATTTGAACAAGTCAAACTGGAAGCAACAGTTTTTTGTTATCAAAAGTCAGAACCAAAAGAAAATTACCTGTCGGTATTATATTCAAACAAAATATTTTTCATCAAGGATATCATACCAAAAAAATATGTAAAATTATTTGGGTTATTTATTAATGGTATTTCTCGTAATGAAATGCTAATAGGCATTAGCATGGCTAAGCATGAAAAACTAAGTAATTTTGTTGATAACACTAGAGGGGCAGGGTTGCAAAAATATTTATCTTGCCATTCTGAAAGGACTCATCCTGCTATTGGTGGTATCGAAATTGACAGATATCATGTGAAAAAAATAAAAGGGTTTGTCAGTGACAATATATTGGACAGTAACGATAATGCAATCATTCATAATAATTCAGTCCTATGTCAGAATATAATCGCACATATCCAGAACCCTAAAGATCATATAAAAATCACTTGCTATATTCCTGACGATGATCGCTATATTATTTTAGATACAATCAATCAACTACATGTAACGTGTAATAACTTCTCTAAGTTTTATTTGTGGTCTTTATTAAATTCCGTCTTAATTAATTGGTTTGTTTACAGATTTATTTACGGGAAAGCTATTCGGACGATGCATTTTGATAATCCAGTATCGTCGCGCATCCCTTTAGTCTACCCTGAAAATTGTGATATTTTCCGTACGTTGCATTATTGTATTGTTAATGCTGTTACGTTAAGACTCGTTTTTGAAAACATAATGAATGCTCTTATATTCCAACTTTACTTTCCTGACCACATGAAAGAAAAACAAATAGACATCCTTCAATTCATCGAAAAAGACCTTGCTGAAGTCATGCAAGATCGAGATTTCAAACAGCTTTCAGACAGCGAAAAAGAAAACATCATCAACCAACTTCACGCCAGATGGTCACACCCAGACAGTGAAGTCCGTAACCGTATCAAACTCTTTGCCGTCCGTAGCCCCGACATTCTTAAACCTATTCTGGGATCAAAATAGGGGGGGGGGGTAAATGATAAACCAACTCACCGTTAGAGATAAACTGACGGAATTTCTGCTCTACACCACTCCGGGCGGCAAGGTGAAGGTGGAGATTTTTTTTCATAATGAGAACATCTGGCTCACCCAGAAACGGATGGCCGAGCTTTTTGGGGTTGGCGTACCTGCTGTCTCCAAGCACCTGAAAAACATCTTTGCCTCAGGCGAGCTTGTTGAAGAAGCAGTTATTTCCATTTTGGAAACAACTGCCGAAGACTCCAAAAAATATAAAACCAAATATTACAACCTTGATGCCATAATTTCGGATAGCGGCAAAGAGGATAAGGTGAAAAAATAATGAGTCAGGAAAATATATTATCAGTCATTCAGAATGGGGCCGTTGATAGCTCTTCACCGACAACCGCATTAAGGGTTTTGGGTATTGATCTGGGAACCACTAATTCAACGATATCAGAGTCTTTTTGGGAGGTTGGCGGCAAACCGTCGCGGTCGGAATGTCTTGACATAGTTCAGCCGACGTTGGAAGGAGAATATACAAATGAACTGTTACCTTCTGTAGTTGCACTACATCAAGGGAAAGTTTTTATCGGTGAGGGAGCCAAACGCTTGCGGGCACGATCCTCAGAGTTAGGAATGAAACAGAATCATGATGTTTTTTACGAATGTAAAAATGAGATCGGCAATCTTCGAACTTATCACCGGGGACAACCGGGATTTCGGTCACCAGCCGAGATTGGCAGTAAAATTATCGCATTTTTATATAATGCGGCTCTAAAGATTGATTCCCAACCCGTGAATCGAGTGGTTGTAACCGTACCAGCCTCGTTTCAAGCAGCCCAGCGTCAAGACACCCTGGAAGCTGCTCGCTTGGCTGGGTTGGAACTAACCGGTGGAGATCTGCTGGATGAACCTGTGGCCGCTTTTCTTGATTATCTTGTTACCCAGGGTGAGAACCTTAACATAAAAACAGACAAGTCACAAAATTTGGTGGTTTTTGATTTTGGTGGTGGCACCTGTGATGTAGCGGTATTTGGAATACAGCAAACCCAGGATAAAATCGGAACTCTTGATATTGCTCCGTTGGCGGTTTCCCGTTATCACCGTCTCGGCGGTGGTGATATTGACGCCGCTATTGTTCATGAAATCCTGATTCCTCAACTCTGTGAGCAGAATAATATTAATCCAATAGATTTGAAATTTAGCGATAAAAAACATAATATTGAACCAGCTCTTTTGGGGGTTGCGGAGATGTTGAAAGAAGGGTTGTCAATTGAGATTCAACGATTAAAAAGTTTCACTAAATATGATGACCATGCGAAGTCTAAGTTAACAAAAACCCATCCGGGAACCTTTTATTGTCGTTTAGACAAACAAACAGCCACCCTCACATCACCAAAATTGACGGCTGAACAATTTGAAAAAATACTCGAACCGTTTCTCGATCAGGATCTACTGTTTGCTCGTGAAACCGAATATCGTATGACCTGTTCGATGTTTGCCCCTTTACAAGATGCCTTGGATCGGGCCGGGGTTGATCAACGAAATGTTGATTTCTGTCTGACCGTTGGTGGAAGCAGTTTAATCTCCGAAGTTTCGAAAACACTCGAAACTTTTTTTTCCAATGCTCAAATTTTGACTTATCCCCGCCGAGAAGAGGCAAAAACCTGTGTTTCCCGTGGAGCTGCGACCCATGCTCTGGCGTTGGCGGCTTTTAACCGGCCATTTATCCAACCAATAAGTCATGATGGAATTTCTATTAAAACAACAAACGGCACAATCCCGCTGATTGCAAAAGGCACCCGGCTACCTTATCCCACAGACGGCTCTTTTGCTAAATCTTTCGGATTGGCGGTTCCTCGAACAGTAATGCTGGAAACTTGTGAATTGCGCGTTGAGATAATCGCCGAAAGTGATGGGCGAGATCTTTTATCTAAAATCTGGTCTATTTCAGGCCCGGTGAACCGAGGCACTCCTATTTGTCTGGAATATCGGATTGATGAAAATCAGGTGCTGCATCTGCAGGCACGCCTCAAAGATGATGAACCTGCTGAAACATTTTATATGAAGTCAGAAAACCCCTTGACAAATATTGTTAATCCGCAACCGAAAAGGCTCCAGATTGAGCGGATGGAAGAGGATTTGCGAACGGGTGAAGTAGTAAAAAAACTTATTCCTGAAAAAATAGCTGAAATTGCCGAATTGTATGCCGACATCGGGCAGAGGGAAAAGGCTGTTGAGTTTTTACAGAGGGCAATTCGAGCCAAGAATCAACCTGATGCGGAGCTTTTGAATCGTCTGGCTGGCTACTATGGCGTGCTTGGTGACGATAAACGTGAAGAGAAGATGTATCGCGAAGCAGCTCGAATATCATCTTGGAGTGGCCCTTGGTTTAATCTCTCCCTGGCTTTTAAGCGGCATGGCAAATTTGCCCAGGCAGCGGATGCGGTGGAAAAGGCTTTGGTGCGAGAACGACTTGCACCTTATCTGGTGCAATCCGCTTTGATTGCAGAAAAACAAAATGATACAAAAAAGAGTCAATATTTACTTTCAGAAGCAATAACCCTCTTTGACCCCCTGAAAAGTCTTAGTGATTGGGAATTAGGGTGGTACGTAACCGCCGTGCGTTTTACCGGCGAAGATGAGAAAATGACAAAAGCCAGAGCCGAGCAACAACATAGGCAGCGTCTTGGGAAAAACAACTCGCTCGACTCTAAAGAAGGAGTGCTCCCGGAAAACTCATCTGGTATAATGCTTAAAGGAATGAAACAATGAGTAATACCTGGCTTATTCCTCGTGAAGAGTTGACTCCGACCCAGCTTCGAGCCATCGAACTCGACCCCAGTGAAAATCGCATTATTCTTGGAGGACCTGGTTCCGGTAAAACTCAGATTTTACTCCATCGTGGTCAGTATTTAATGGAACAACATTGTTGTAAATCTGAAAACTTTCATATTTTCGTCTACACCAAAGCTTTACGAACTTACATTCAATCGGCACTTCCTTTGCTGGGTCTGGAGGATGAGGTAATTTCAACTCTCGATAGCTGGTGTATGGATTTTTACCGCCAACACATTGGCGGATCAACCCCTTGGAATAAGAAGTCAAAACAACCTGATTTTTTCGCAATTCGCAAATCAGTTCTAGATAAACTCCAATCCAACGGCAAGAAATTTTTTGATTTTGTCTTGGTAGATGAAGCTCAGGATCTCAATACCGACGCGTTTCAACTGTTGACAACTATGGCCCGGCACGTAACTGTCTGTGCTGATCATAAGCAGCAGATTTACGATAATGGTTCAGATATACCCGCAATTTTACAACAGTTGGACATACGTCGAAATAATATAACATTACTGGAAACCTATCGTTGTTGTCCTTACATTGTACAACTGGCATCTCATCTTATCGAAGATTTATCAGAACGTAATGAATATGTTCGTCAATTACGCACCAGCCAGGGAGAGAGGGAAACACCCCTACTTGCGTATGCCAAAGATGCTCAGGATGAAAAAGAACAATTAATTGATCTTGTCCGAACACGTCTGGCAAAAGGTGAAAGGGTGGCTGTTTTATTCCCCCAGAGGCGACAAGCGTATGGCTATGCTAAAGCTTTCACTGAAGCTGATATCGAGGTTGAAAACCCCAAAAATCTTGATTTCACATCAGATAAACCAAAGTTGATGCCTTATCACAGTGCCAAAGGATTAACCTTTGACTCCGTAATCATGCCACGTTTAGGAAAAAAATCTTTTGGGAGTATAGATTCAGAAAGAATCATGCGACTTCTGTTCGTCGGTATAACCCGGGCGACAAAATGGGTTGCCCTGCTGACTGTTGGTGATGAACAATTTAAACCTTTAAAATCTTTGCTTTCAGGTGCAAAACAAGGGTGCCTCACGATTCGTCGTCTAGAAGATTGTCAAGTAGGAAATACACCTGATGACCAAATAGATGAACAACTACAAGAGGACGACATCCTGGACATTTTGTAGCAATTACTAGAAATACCAGAAAATTGTCCTGTTTTCTGTTTGATTAAATAATTTTGAAACACATTATTCCCAATCAAAATAATATGAATAATTTTAAATCCATCCAGGAGTCAAAGTGAAGCATAAATTAGCGACATCGATGGAGGAACAAGAGAAACATTTCAATGAAGTATTGGCCCGAATCAGACAGGCCAAACAGAGAGCATTTCAGCTGGCAAATGCCACATTAGTTGAACTTTATTGGAATATCGGCAGATATGTTTCCAGTCAAGTAATAAACGAAAGTTGGGGCAAAGGCGTTGTTGCTGATCTGGCAGGATTTATTCAGAGCAAAGAACCAAACGTCAAAGGATTTACGGCCAGGAATATTTGGAGAATGAAGCAATTTTATGAAACCTACAAAGAAAACCCAAAACTGTCACCACTGGTGACACAATTATCCTGGACAAATAATTTGCTCATTATATCTTCATCAAAATATGATGTAGAGCGGGAGTTTTATGTCAATATCGCGATTAAAGAACGTTACACCAAGAGAGAACTGGAACGGCAGATAAAAAGTGGCTTATTTGAACGAGCAATGTTAGCAGATAAAAAATTATCTACTGCTGTCCGTCAGTTGCCACAAGACACCAGTAATGTATTCAAAGACAGTTATGTGTTAGAATTTTTACAACTGCCTCAAAAACATACTGAAAATGAATTACAACAAGCTATCCTCAGTTCTCTCAAGGATTTCGTTTTGAAGATTGGCAAAGATTTTTGTTTTATGGGACAGGAATACAAGGTGCAAGTAGGTGAAACTGATTTTAGCATCGATCTGCTATTCTATCATCGGGGTTTAAGATCCCTTGTTGCTTTTGAACTGAAAAATGAGGCTTTTCACCCCTCGCATTTGGGACAACTTGAATTTTATCTTGAAGCTCTGGATAGAGATATTAAAAAGGAAAATGAAAGCCCAAGCATAGGCGTCCTGCTTTGCCGCAAGAAAAATGATGAGGTGGTGCAATATGCTCTTAGCCGTTCCGTCAGTCCCACGGTTATTGCTGATTATGAGACCCAACTAATCCCTAAAGAAATACTTAGAAAAAAAATGAATGAGTTTTACGAATTATTGATGACTGCGGAAAATTCATAATGGCCGACCGAAAAAACTATATTTTGCCACAGTCTACAAAACAAGATGATCAGATTAAAATATAAGGAGAAAATAGCATGCAAATCAGTGAAGCAGTAAAATCTAAAAGTGTTGATCCGGCAAGCCGGGAAATTTTGCAATTAGCTGCCGACCAAGGACTTGAGACGGTTTGGGATCGGCTTGAAAAACAGCAGCCGCAGTGCGGTTTTGGTGAACTTGGCCTCTGTTGCCGGATCTGTGCTATGGGCCCCTGCCGGATTGATCCTTTTGGCGAGGGCGCGCAAAAAGGTGCCTGCGGAGCCACAGCGGATACAATTATCGCCCGGCATCTGGTACGCATGATTGCGGCCGGGGCCGCCGCCCACTCCGATCACGGCCGGCGTCCGGCCCTGCTCTTAAAAGAGATCGCCGAGGGCCGTAATCAGGAATATACAATCACTGACCCTAAAAAGCTTAAAGCGATCGCTGCAAGGCTTGGTCTTGAGAGCGAAAATTGCGACATTAAAGAGCTTGCCTTAAAAGTTGCAACCATCGCCTTAAATGATTTTGGTAAACAAGAGGAGGACACCCTGGCTTTCGTTAAAGCCTATGCCCCAAAAAAACGGCTTGAACGCTGGCAGAAGATTGCTGATGATTTAAGCGCTTTAAGCAACAAAACTATCGGCATCCTGCCACGCGGCATTGACCGCGAGATTGTCGATATCATGCACCGCACCCATTTCGGCGTCGATCACGGCCCCTTATCATTGATTGCCCAGGGCGTTCGCGCCGCTATCGGCGATGGTTGGGGCGGGTCACTAATTGCCACCGAAATTCAAGATGTGATCTTCGGCACACCAAAAATCAGAGAGGCGACCGCCAACTTGGGCGTTCTTGATAAAGAACAGGTTAACATTGTAATTCATGGTCACGAACCGGTACTCTCGGAAAAGATTGTTGAAATCGCCAGCAGCAAAGAGATGCAGAAACTCGCCCAGAAAAAAGGTGCAAAGGGCGTCAATATTGTTGGTATATGTTGCTCCGGCAATGAAATCCTGATGCGCCATGGCGTCCCCATCGCTGGCAATGAACTCCAACAAGAGCTGGCCATTATTACGGGTGCGGTCGAACTTATGAGTGTTGATGTTCAATGTATCTTTCCGGCTCTGGCCGAACTGAGCCAATGTTTCCACACTCATTTTGTCGCAACCAGTGACCAAGCCGCCTTTCCCGGCTCTATCCATATCCAGTTTGAAGAGGATAAAGCCAACGCTTGCGCTGAAAAAATCGTCACCATGGCGATTGAAAATTTCGTCAACCGCAAGCCTGAAAAAGTCTATATTCCAGAGATTACCAGCCAGGCCATGGTCGGTTTTTCAGTCGAAGCTATTCTTGAAGCTCTAGGCGGCACCCCCGACCCCCTGCTTGATGCAATTAAGAGCGGAGCTATCAAAGGGGTAGTCGGCATTGTCGGCTGCAACAACCCCAAAGTAACCCATGATTTTTACCATGTAGAACTGGCTAAAGCCTTGATTGCCAAAGATATTCTCGTCATCGGCAGCGGTTGCTGGGCAATTGCCGCCGCCAAAGCCGGTCTCATGCAGGTTGAAACCGCCAAAGCGGCCGGCCCCGGTTTACAGCAAGTTTGCGAAGCCTTGAAAATTCCGCCCTGCCTGCATATGGGTTCATGCGTCGATTGCTCGCGGATGCTGGTTTTAGCCGGAGCTTTAGCTGATACGTTGGGAGTCGATATTGACGATTTGCCGTTAGTCGGCTCGGCCCCGGAGTGGTTGACAGAAAAAGCGATCTCAATCGGCACCTTTTTTGTCGCCTCAGGGGTTTCCGTTCACCTCTGGCCAATGCCGCCGATTGCTGGCGGAGCCCAAGTAACCAAGATTCTCACCGAAACCGCCAAAGAGGTCTTCGGCGGCGCCTTCTTCGTTGAAGAAGATCCACTCCAGGCAGCCGAAAAAATGGCCGAAATTATAGCTGAGAAACGTCTGGCTTTAGGGCTTGCGAATTGACTCTTACAAAAAATGGCCAAAACTTTTTTTATCTCCCGCCCGTTCGCGTTGCTCACTCAAGACGCCAAGACGCCAAGAAAAACCATTGGTCGGGGTTGCTTTTGACCCTCTTTGCATCTTTGCGTCTTTGCGGGAAAACGCTTTTTGGGGTTCCGGGTATGCCGGGTTAGAACTATGAAAAAACGACACATCATCATCGGGGCCGGAAATGCCGGTTTAAGTGCCGCGTCAACAATTGCCCGTCTAAAACCAGAAGATGAAATTGAGATTATCTCGCACGAACCTTGGCTGCCCTACTGCCGCTGTTTATTGACCTACTATCTGGAAGGGGTAATCACAAAAAAGAGGCTTTTTTCCTGGGGAGAGGAAATTATTCGGAAAAATCGCCTCAATTATCGACAAAATGAACGGGTCATCAACGTAGATAGAAAAAATCTTACTATCGAATGTGAAAATAGACGCCAGGCCAGTGCCGATACCATCCTCATCGCCACCGGTGGAAAGCCGCAAAAACCTGACTTCCCCGGAGCTGATCTACCCGGCATTTTTACGTTAAGAACCTTTACCGATGCCCTGGCAATTGAGAAAAAGATGCGGCCCGGCGGCCGCTGGGCCGTGGCCGGAGCTGGTCTGGTGAGCCTGAAAACAATTGCCGCCCTGCGCCGTCACAATATCAAAGTCGACCTTTTTGCGACTTCGAAAAGGATTCTTTCTCAAGTTCTCGACCCTTATGCGGCCGGGCTGGCGGCGGCCAGACTGACTGAAAACCAAGTTGTGATTAATCTCAATGAAGATATCGTTGCCGCAGCTTTAGCCGCCGACAATCAACTTAAACTTACCACCAGCCACGGCCGGGAACTCCTGGTCGACGGCCTCCTTTACGGCAAAGGAGTAAACGCCACAAGTCCCTTTGGCAACGAAAATATCAGTCGTGATGACTGGGGCGCAGATCAAAGCAGCGCTCCTCAACCCTGGCAAAATGCCCAAGACGGCATACCGGTAAACTCCCAGCTTGAACTCGACCAAAACCTCTTTGTCGCCGGTGATACCGCCAAAATCTTTGATCTTGTCAGAAGAAAAAACGACCGACTGCCGCTCTGGCCGCTAGCCGGAGAACAGGGCCTTATAGCCGGGTACAACATGGCTG
Source organism: Candidatus Tharpella aukensis (assembly GCA_021163445.1). Lineage (GTDB taxonomy): Bacteria > Desulfobacterota > Anaeroferrophillalia > Anaeroferrophillales > Tharpellaceae > Tharpella > Tharpella aukensis. The sequence goes on along the minus strand of JAGGWR010000012.1, from coordinate 14,054 downwards.
AAGGAACTTCTCATTTAGCCCACCACTATCCCGGCGGCATCAGCTGCAACGCCTTCTCACTCTTCGGCCTCGATTTTATCAGCGCCGGCTACCGAGAGATTCCAAACAATGAGAACGACTGGCACTTCATCGAAGAAAAAAAAGGGGGCTCTTACAGCCGCCTCAACTTTCACCGAAATCAGCTCAAAGGTTTTATCCTCTGCGACTCCGGTAATATCAATTCCGGCCATACCAACTCCGACAACCTCAAAAAAGCCGGCCCCCTGCTCGCCCGCATCAAACGGGAAGCTCTCGTTGTGCAATAAGATGAAGTAAACCAAACTCATTTACAGGCTAATGCGGAAATTACTCCCGCAACCCAAAAGTTGGAAATTTAACCAACGTAAAAACAGATTTAAAAGCATAATCACGAAATACTTAGACCATTTTGCGTAATACTTTATTAGTAGCCACATCATTAGTAGGTACATAATTACAAATAACTGGAAAATATTTACTATTTTGTAATCAAGTAAAAATCAAATTGTTGATTTCAAGACCAAGCAAGATACGACAAAACCTAACCATCACCATAAAAACTACTATATTATTAAACCATTACAAGACTTCCACTAAAACAGATGGCATACATAAACGTTTCTTCATAGGAAAAAGGTATATTTTTTGCTTGTTTTTAACTAAACTACAGATCAAAGAAACAAACCAAACATAAAGAAAATATCGTAAAACTACTTGCACAATTTATCAATAAGATGATACTATGATCATAGATTTGCCAGAGAGCAGGCTATCCCTGATTCAACAGTTGGTTTAACTGTTTTCTAACACCTCTCTTTGGTTAAAAGAGAGGTGTTTTTTTTGTGCCATCTCACAACTTTCAGTTATCAAAAAAGACCGCCATGAGAAAAAAAATCCTGATCGTCGATAACTGCCCAGTTACTCTACTGCTTCTAACTCACTTGCTCCAAAAAGAGGATTACGAGGTGGAAACCGCAGAAGATGGATTGGCTGCCATTGAAATCATGCCCCGGTTTAAACCGGATATCATGATCATTGATCTGGTAATGCCGAATATAACCGGAGACAAACTTTGTCAAATCATCCGCAAAAAACCCGAATTTAATAATGTTTTATTAGTTATCCTTTCAGCCATAGCCGCAGAGGAGGAGATCAATTTTATAAGTTTTGGTGCTGATGCTTGTATAGCTAAAGGGCCATCACAAGATATGATAAAGAATATTCTAACTGTTTTTAAATATGCTGAAAACAAGAATAAAGCAGTTCTTTCGCAACAGATATTCGGCCTTGAAAATGTGTATGCTCGTCAAGTTACCAAAGAATTACTGGTATCCAAAAAGAACTTTGAAATAACCCTGCAAAACATGGCGGATGGCTTTGTCGCCCTAACAGCTTCAGGCACGATAGTTTCAGTAAATTCCGTAGCTATCGATTTTTTCAAAATACCTGAGGAAAAGTTAATTTCAACCTCTTTTTTTGACCATTTTGCGACTGAACAAAAAAATATCATTATTGACCACTTTAACAAAATAACAAATGTATCAATCGAAATCGGGGAAGATAAGCCAATCATTCTCCATGATAAATATTTATTGATAAAAATGGTTCCGGTTTTTGATGAAGAATCAAAATCAATTATCGTGCTTATTGATGATATAACAAAACGAAAACTTGCAGAGCAGGAACTTCACAAACACAGGATCCACCTTGAAGAATTAGTTGCCCAGCGAACCGCAGAACTTGAAGTGGTTAATGGAAATCTCCAGAATGAGATTTGCAAACGACAATACATTCAAGATGAGTTAGCTCAAGCCTCTCGCCAGTGGAGTAATACATTTAATACAATAAGTGATTTTGTTTCCGTCCACAACAAAGAGATGAAAATGATCAGGGTCAATAAAGCGTTGTGTGATTTTCTCGGGAAAGATGCCGATGAACTGATCGGACAAAATTGCTTTGAAATTTTCCACGGCACCAAAGAACCATGGCCGGAATGCCCGCACGTTGAAGCAATGGAAAGTGGCAAGGTTACCACACATGAAATAAATGACCCGCACATTGGCAAACCCTTACTGATTACCTGCTCTCCTTTCTACAATGAAGAGGGTAATCTGATTGGGTCGGTTCATCTGGCAAGAGATATCTCCCAACAAAAATTTGCCGAAGAGGAAAAAGAGAAACTGATTGCTGAGTTGCAAAGTGCTTTATCAAAGGTAAAACAATTGAGTGGTTTTTTGCCGATCTGTGCTTCATGCAAAAAAATAAGGGATGATAAAGGATACTGGAACCAACTGGAAGCATATATCCGAGATCACTCGGAAGTAGAATTCAGCCACGGCATCTGCCCTGATTGCGCCAAGAGGCTTTACCCTGAATTATATGATGAAAATTTTGGTCAAAAAGATTGATAGAACCTTTAATCGTAAAATTTAATTGGTAATTGCCTAAGCAAAAACCAATTTCTTGTTCAGGCCCTACTTACGACGAACTCTCTTCGGCTTCCTTTCCCATGTTTTCCCCACCAATGATTTAGACTTAGATTTCGGCTTCGGTTTATTATTATATTGCCGGGTTTCCGCTTGCGGCCGGCCGCTGATTTTTTCCAATTCCTGGCGTTGCCGGCGACGCTCGGCAGCACCTTTGGGCACATGGATAGAGGTCAGCGTGTCCCGATCAAGAGCGGTCACGTACATGGCGGTTGAGAGGGTACCCGGAGTTGGTGTAAAATCCTGAAACTGACGCGCTTTAAGACCATTATTCGAGATAGTTTGCGCCAACTCCCGCATATCTTTGACCGTGCATCCAGGATGCGATGATATCAAGTAGGGAGTAAATTCAACTTTAACTCCAGCCTTTTGCGCCAGCCGCCGGGACTCATTAAGAAAATCGTTAAGTTCAAGCCCATCATTTTTGTGCATCAGGCGCAAGATCTCGGGCTCACTATGCTCCGGAGCGATCTTCATGACTCCCGGTAAATGCTGGGCAATGAGACGCGCCAACAGTTTCGGGGTTCGTCTAAGAACTCCTAAGCGCAAACCGGAGGAGACCAGCACTTTTTTGACCCGGCTGACGTTTGTCACCGCATCAAGCAGCGAGATAAAAGCTTTTTCATCGATCTGCAAATGCTTACAAAGGACAGGATAGAGACAATCAGAACGTTTGCATGATGTCGATTTAGTACAGTGAGTCGCATAGAGATTGGCGGTCGGACCGCCGAGATCACTGATTGTCCCGGAAAAATCGGCCTGACTGGCCACGGTTTTGACTTCACGAACAATTGAGTTTTGACTGCGACTGACAACCCGAGCCCCCTGATGCCGGGTCAAGGCACAAAAAGAGCAATTACCACTACAACCCCGAACGATAGTCAGGGAATCACGAATCATCGAAAAGGCGGGCACGCCGCCGGTCAGCGGATGGGGTCGCCGAACAAAGGAAAGTTCATAAACCCGATCAAGTTCAACCTGAGTCAGGGGGGCCGCCGGGCAATTTTCTTTGATCCAGCCGCTTTTTTGTTCCTGGAGAAGAATCTCGGAGCTTTCTCCACCCATACGGGCCCGTTCATCGATTTTAAGTTCGGCCAGCATAAACTTTTTCCGGTCGGCCTCAATCTCCGACCAGCCCGGCAAACAAGAAAAATTTCCGGTTTCCAACAGATGTTGACCGGCAGCCGGGCGCAGAAATTCACAGGTTCCCGAAATCCCCTCAAGATTTTCGTCATCGGCCAGCCGCCGGGCGATCTCCAAGACCGCCCGCTCCCCCATACCGTAAACCAGAAGGTCGGCCTTGGCATCGGCCAGGATTGAAGTGCGCAATTTCTCCTGACGATAGTCGTAGTGAATAAAACGCCTGAGCGAGGCTTCAAGACCGCCAAGCACAATCGGCACCCCCGGCCAGGCAGCTTGGGCCCGATTCGCATAAATAATTGTCGCCCGATCCGGGCGCCGACGGCTGCTTTTATTGCGTTCACCGGGAAAATAGGGATCACCGTCGGGAGAGAAAGGATCGTTGTCCCGAATTTTGCCATTGCCGGAATAGTTGGCTACAATTGAATCAAGATTACCAGCCGTAATCCCGAAAAAAAGGCGGGGCCGACCAAAACGTTTGAACTCTTCGCCGCCCCGGCGGTAGTCAGGCTGGGCCAAAATAGCAACCTGAAAACCGTGAGCTTCAAGCCAGCGACCGATCAGAGCTACACCAAAAGAGGGATGGTCGACATAAGCATCCCCACTAACGAGAACAATATCTACCTCAGACCAACCCCTGGCCGAACACTCGGCCGCAGTCGTGGGCAAAAAAGAAGGTGAAGTTACAACCGGCAAAAAATCCTCCTTAAAGAAACAACTGGAGATTTAACTAATGAAATGTTAGACAAAATGGGCAAAAGTTTATTGCTTTTAAGTTAAAGCAGATAACATTGAGCATTGCTTCGCCCACACTGTAAAAAAATCACGGGATGGCTAAGTAAAAATTTCGATAGACAAGATGTTGTGGTTTTCCAGGCGCGAGACCATACATGTAGTATGTCGAGTGTCTGGAAAACCACAACATCGCAGGATATCGGAACTTTTTACGCCCCGCAGGAAGTACTCTTGGGGTGCGACGCCATCAACCATAATCTTCCGGACAAGGAAATGTCAAGAAATGAACGAAACTGAAACAGATTGTCATAAACTGATCGACTCAACCGAAGCCTTACAAAAAATCTGCACAAAGATAACCGAAGCGGGCCGAGTGGCCATAGATACGGAATTTGTCTGGGAAAGAACTTTTTATCCAGCCCTTGGCATTGTTCAGCTCGGCATTGACCAAGAGCAGGCCTGGCTGCTTGATATTCCGGCCTTAAACGGTAAACTCGAACCTTTAGGCCGGCTCCTGGCCGACCCGGAAATTGAGAAAATCTTTCATGATGCCAAACAAGATCTCACTATTTTGCGCATAGCTACCGGCTCTTTCCCTAAAAACATCTTTGACACCCGCCTGGCGGCTGGCTTTGTCGGCTTATCGTCGAGCCTCTCTCTGATAAATGCTTGCCGTGAATTTACCGGCGAGATCATAAAAAAAGATGAAACCCGCAGTAACTGGCTGCAACGCCCTTTAAGCTCAAAACAGTTTCAATACGCCCTCAACGATGTCCTCTTTTTGCCAACAGTAAGAGATGAGATTATGCTGAAAGCCGAAGAACTCGGCCGCCGGGCCTGGATAACAGAGGAGATGAAAATCTACGATGACCCACAGATCTATGAAGATCCACCCATCAACCAGGTCTACAGCAAAGTCAAAGGCTCCGGACGACTGAAAAGAGATGAGCTGGCCATTTTACGCGAATTAGCCGCCTGGCGGGAAAAGGAAGCCCGTCGCCGTGATCGTCCCCGGCGCCATATCATTCCGGATGAACCCCTGATCAAACTCTCAACCAATAAACCCGACCACATCGACACGCTCAAGCAAAATTGCGGCCTCTCGCCCAGAGCCGCTCAACGTTACGGTCAACCGCTGCTGAAAACAGTCAAAGAGGGCTTGCAAGTCACCCCGGCAGACTATCCGGCTTCCCTGCAAAAACCTCGAAACCAAAATTTAGCCGCCCACAGTCGTAAACTTCTCGATTTCATCACTGATCTCTGTGACCATAACTCCCTTGACCCGGCCCTACTCACAAACCGCAAAAATATAGAGAAACTTATTCTGAACGACGACCCAAAAACCTGCAACATCCCTCTTATGCAGGGCTGGCGCTATGCATATGCCGGAGAAAAAATTGTCCAAGAGATAAAACTTTTAAAATGATTGACCGAAGGGACAGATCGGATAGCGGCAGACATCACAAAAATGGCAAAGACCACCGATGCTTAAGGCCGCCAGTTCATCAGCCGTAATCGGATCATTGGCAACAAGACGAGGTAAAAAGATGTCAAAGGCGGTAATTTTAAAGAAGAGGGCGGCGGCCGGGATTGCGCAGACCGCCTTATCACCAAGATAGCCGATGGTAAAATTATTACCCGGCTGAATCGGGTTACCGGCCTGAAGAAGTTGAACCCCGGAATTGCGCATTGCGGCTTTAGTGGCATCGTCGGGGTCGACCGAGGTGCCGCCGGTGAGAAGTAGAAAATCGGCCATTTGCGAAAATTGGAGAATTTTCTCCCGGATATTTTCAGGATCGTCCGGCAAAATTGTTTTAACCACTAATTCAACCCCAAATGCGGCCAGTTTTTTTTCGACAATCGCCGTAAACTTATCTTCAATTCGGCCACTATAGACCTCGTTACCGGTAACAATAAGGGCTGCTTTACGATTAGTAAAGGGTTTTATGGTCAGGGCTGATCGTTTTTGCGGAGGATCGGCCGCAAAAACCCGACTCAAAGATTCACGCGCTAAAATCTCACGGCAATCTACGACAATCTCCGATTTACAGGTTAGAGGAATAATGCGAAATGCGGCGACCTGTTTACCTTTTTTTACGACAAAGTTATTGTGGATAGTCGGCAGCGAGGGGATCGCCAGCCGATTTATGGCAACAATCTTTTCCGCATCAAGTTTAAAAAGCCCATCAATAGCAGCATAAAAACTGATTTTTCCTTCGCGCGGTTCCTTATCATAATCGATGTTTTCACCCGCCAACAACGGTGCCATGATCAGAGCGGCCTCATCTTCATGAACCTCCTCCTCATGTTCATCAAAAACAAAGATATTTTCCCGCCCCAGTGATTTCAATTTCTCAACATCGCTCTCTCTAACAATGTGCCTTTTTCTAAAAGCCACCTGTTTAATCTTTTTATCGACATTGACTTCCGTCATATCGTGAGCAATGGCGAGACCAACAGCCTCTTCAACTTTTACTTTTCTCATTTTTACAAATCCTTGCTAAGCCTTTAAATTTTGCCAAAGCCCCTTAATATCCTCAAGAATTATATAGAGGGCAGGAACCATGATCAGGATGATAAGGGTTGAAAAGAGGATGCCGAAACCTAAAGAAATAGCCATCGGAATCAGGAATCGGGCCTGTCTTGAGGTTTCAAAAATCATCGGTATAAGGCCAAAAAAAGTGGTCATTGTCGTCAGGATAATCGGACGAAAACGTTGGGTTCCGGCGTTAATAATTGCGACATAAGGGGTCACCCCCTCCCCGACTCGGCGATTGGCAAAATCGATCAAAACCAGAGAATCGTTGACCACAACCCCGGAGAGAGCGACAATTCCGAACATACTCAAAAGACTTAAACTGTAGCCCATCAGCAGGTGGCCAGCAATTGCGCCGACGACACCAAAAGGGATACTGATCATAATAATTGCAGGCTGGATATAGCTGCGAAAAGGGATCGCTAAAAGCAGATAGACTATCATCAGAGCGATCAGCATACCTTTGCCGAGCGCCGCCATACTCTCAATCCGATCCGACTCTCTACCAGCGAAACTGAAATTTAAGCCCTGATACTTCTCCTGTAGAACTGGCAAAATATCTTTTTTCAGAACCGCACTTACCATATCGGCCTGACTTTGCGGCGTCACATCACAAGTCACATTAACAATCCGGCGGCCGTCACGACGCTCAATAGAGGTATATGCCTTCCCCTTTTTGATCTCGACAATATCTAAAAGTGGAACTTTAACCCCCTTGGGAGTTGAAATCAGCATCTCTTCAAGATAATATTCCGATTCTCTCTCCGCTTCCGGAGTCCGCACCATAATCTTCATCTCATTACGGCCGCGCAACTGACGAAAGACCTCAAAACCATAATAGGCGTTTCTGATCTGACGGGCAACATCGGCAGGCTGAAGACCAAGACGATAACCGGCCGCCTTGAGCGTGAAATCGAACTGATCCTTGCCCGGCATAAAACCATCATCAACATCCGAAACTAGAGGAAAAGAGGTCAAAGCTTCAGCCAGTTCGGCACTGGCTGAAGCCAGAACCTCGGTATCACGATGCTGCAGTTCCACGGTCAGGGCCGCGCTTGACCCTCCGGGGCCACCCATATCGGCTTTAAACTGGAGATGTTCAACCCCGGCCAATCCCCCTACCATACGCCGCCAGCGTTTAGTAAAATCTCCGGTACTAACCGGCCGCTCTTCGGGGGCCGTCATATGAACTTGGGTCCAGGTCATATTGCGGTCGACGTAAGAGAGGATTCCTTTGAGCTGTTTTTCCCGTCCGATCTCATCAACCAGACGGTTGGCACTTTGCGAAAGTTTGTGGCTGACCGCCAGCGTCTCGGAAACCGGAACCCCGACCGGCAGAGTCACCCGAGCATAAGCGTAGTCCTGTTCAACCTTGGGGAAAAGGGTCATCCCCATGCGGCCGCTTTTAACATAAGAGATGGTAATCATGAGCAAAACAATGCCAACCGTAATGCTGACATAGCGAAAACGTAAAGAGACGACCAAAAAAGGGCCATAAACATTTTTGATCAGGGCTGCTATAGCGCTGGAAACTTTCTGCTGCTGCCGGGTAATAAAAATTAAAAGCCGGTTTTTGGCCGGTTTTTGATGCCCGAGATGGGCCGGCAAAATAAAAACCGCTTCGATCAAAGAGATAAGAAAAACACAACAAACAACCACCGGAATATTACGAAAAATTTTACCCATCGTTCCGGGGACAAAATAGAGCGGCAAAAAGGTAGCAATATTAGTAAGAATGCTGAAAGTCACGGGTACAGCGACCTCTTTCACACCCAAAACCGCAGCGCGAAAGGAGCCATAACCTCTCTGTTTATAACTATAGACATTCTCACCAACAACGATGGCATCATCTACCACAATCCCTAAAGCGATAATAAAGGCAAAAAGCGAGACCATATTGATGCTGACATCAAATAGAGGAATAAAGAGGAGCGAGCCTAAAAAAGAGATCGGAATTCCCATCGTCACCCAGAAAGCGAGACGCGCCTCAAGAAAAATCGCCAGCAGGATAAAAACCAGGCCTAAACCGAGATATCCATTCTTTACCAGAAGCCAGATCCGCTGCTTAAATTTTTCTGAACGGTCATTAACCGTATCAATAAATATTCCGTCCGGTAAGGTTAGGCGCAATTTATCGAGTTGCTTAAAAACCGCATCGGCAACCTCAATCGGGGTTTGATCGCCAATTCTGTAAATATCAATGCCTAAAGCCGGTTGATCATTATAGAAAACAAAGCGATCAGTATCCTCAAAATCATCGCGAATTTCGGCAATTTCTCCCAAAGTCACAATCGTACCATTGGCGCTGCTGATAATCGGAATATGAGAGAATTCCTCCTTATAATCCTTTCTTTCGGTCATTCTGACCAGAATATCGCCGCCTTCAGTTTTAATCGTACCACCGGGAATATCCTGGGACGCCTTTTTCACCTTTAAGGCAATATCAGCGAGTTTCAGATTGTAAGACTGCAAGGCTGCATGCGATATCTCGATACTCATCTCTAAAGGCCGCTCACCCAACAATTCAACCTGTGTAATATCTGGATCTTGCAGGAGTTGATCGCGAATCATCTCGGTCACTTCACGCAACACCCGGCGCTCATGCTCACCATAAACCAACATCGTCATAACTTGACGTTTATGCGAAGGGATGGTTACCAGCGGCTCTTCGGCATCATCGGGAAAGGCGTAAATCCGATCAACCTCATTCTTAATCTCGGTCGCTAAAAGCTGTAAATCGGCATCGATATGGGCTTCAACCCGAACCGTTCCGCTGCCTTCGTTGGCAACCGAAGTAATCTCTTCGATACCATCAACATTCTGAATCGCCTCTTCAATCGGCAGAATAATACCCTCAGCCACCTCTTCGGGGCTCGCCCCCGGATAGATAACCTTGACCACCACCTGATCAAGCGTAAATTCAGGAAAGATCTCCTGTTTGATCTGAGTGCCCCAAAAAAGACCTCCCACCAGAAGAAAAAGCATCAACAGGTTGGCAGCCACCGAATTGCCCGCCATCCAGTTAATCGGATCTTTACCCGTAGGCAAAAGGCTTTCACCACCCTCCGGTTTAAGTTTACTCAAACTATTTTGAGGATTCATTAACCATCCTCACGGGTGCAGATTCTTTCATTTTTGACTTTTTATTAGATTTTTCAGGTGACTTTTTAGGCGAACTATCCCCCCCGCCTCCGGAGCCAATAACCTTGAGCGGCATGCCCTTGATCGGAGCCGCTACCCGGGAAATCACAACCCGAGCCTGCGGCGTCAATCCATCACTGACAAAAACAGATCCCATCCCTTTCCAGGCAACGGTTACCGGTTGAAGCTGCAATCGGTTCTGCTTATCGACGAGCAGCACAATATTGTTTTCAGACAGGGCCGAACGGGGAAGAGTATAAACACCCTCCAATTTTGAGCCCTCTATTTGGGCCTCGACAAAGCTCCCTAAAAGCAGGGGTTGGCGGCCATTTTGCAAACCTAAAGGATCAGCAATCTCAATCAGAAGCCGAGCCATAAGACCATCATTGTCGAGATCGGGCACCAGAGAGATAATTTTCCCGGCATAAGGCTGCATGCGTCGGCTTCGAACTGATACCGGCGACCCCTCTTTTTTACCGTCCGAAAGATCAAACCAGGCCAGTTTTTCGGTCGGCAACGAGATTTCGGCCCAAAAAATATCGGTAGCCGCCAAAGTTGCAAGATGGGTCGAAGTTGAAACCTCTGAACCAAGATCGATATTTTCTTGCCGGACAATTAGGTTGAACGGAGCCCGAATCACGGTTCGATCAAGATCAACCTGTGCCCTTTCAAGATCGGTTCGGGCCGACTTGATCAGAGCTTCAGCTTTAGCTAGCTGGGGTTTACGCAAAGCCAGATCTCGACTTGAAATATCGATATCTTCGGTCAAACTGGTAATCAATTCCCACTCTTGGCGGGCCACCGTTTGACTGCCCTCCTCAATCCGCAAATCAGCCTCGGCCAGAGCCAGGGCGTCCTCTTTGCGCCGCAGGTTGAGTTGGTAATCGATATCATCAAGTTTAAGCAGGATTTCACCTTGACCAATAATTCCGCCGGGAATAAAATCGGGATGAAGATAGACCACCTGACCCGAAACCCGGGCCTGCAAGATTATCTCGCTAGCCGGAACAATCCGCCCCTGTGCCTTGATCAGAACAGTTGCCGTACCCGGTAAAACCTCAACCACCTGCACCAGGGTTTCCATCTTTTTGGGCGCTTTGCGCTTAGCCTGGGGCTTGGTCTTCATAAGATTACGGCTGACCATGAAACCGAATGCCAAAAGCAGGACAATCAGGCCCACTGCCAGCAAACGCTGCCACCAGGGCCGCCGGGGTAATTTGGTATCGGAGGTTAGGTTGTTGTTGTTATTAATGTTATTATTGTTGGATATAGGCATATTTAAACCTTAAATTAAGTTATAGCGAAAGGCGGCGAACTTTGCTTCGCCCTCTCGTACCGTTTAAATTCCTGCATCAGAACGTTCACCTACCGGCGAACAACCTGGCAGTCATTTATTCGAGAGGGGACACAGCTCAGCCCGTCACGGGCTGAAGCCCGGCCTGGAGGTATGTCCCCGCACCGAGACAGTTTCACCTTCTCCATCAAAATCATTGAGCCAGGAGCCTCCCAGAGCGACATGAAGGGCTATTCGGGAGAGCATAAATTGTTTCTCTTGGGTGATAATATCGTGCTCAAGTTGGAGGGAGTTAAGTTCCTCATTTAAAACATTGATAAAGTCACTACTGCCGTTCAAATAGCGACGCCGGGCCTCGCGCAGGGTCTGGCGCGAGAGGGCAAGTTGTTTACGAAGTGAGTCAAGAGTTGCAGTAGTTTCCGCTTCCCGGGTCAAAGCATCCTCAACCTCGATCACGGCCGTAAAAACTGTTTCACGGTAAAATACTAGACGTTCATCGACCACGGCCCTGACCCTGGCAACTTCAGCCCGGCGGCGGCCGCCATCAAAAATCGGCCCGGCCAAATTGGCCGCCAGATTAAGAATCCAATTATCAAAAATAGAACTTAAATTATCATCAAAATAGTTAGCAGAGGCGGTTAATCTTAAAGCCGGAAGACGATCGGCGCGGGCCGCAACGACCTCCCATTCTCCGGCCTGCAGACGCAGACCGGCGGCCCGGATATCGGGTCTGGCGGCCAAAAGGTCAGCGGGCAAGCCCAAGACCGGCACGATCCCAACTTCGGGAAAAGAACGCGCAGCCAGCATCTCATCACTCAAACTGACCCGTCCGGCCAACAGAGCCAGACGCCGCTTGATAATCTCCTGATTGTTGACCGTCGGAATCAAGGCGGCATGCAATTTTTCAACAATCTGCTGTTGCTGATAGATATCGAGAGCGGTTGATTGAGCCAACGGAAAACGTAAAATAATAAGTTTGAGTAATTTTTGCTGGAGTTCCATCTGTTGCAACAAAAGATCATGGTGGCGACGATTTTCGATCAACTCAATCCAGCCCTCGGTCACAGCCCCGCTGACACTCATAATTGCCGTCTTAAAATCCTCTTCTGAAGCAGCATATTTCTCTGTTTCACTCTCTTTAAAGGCCTTCACCCGACCCCAGAGATCAACTTCATAGGCGGCATTAAGCCCTAACGACCACTCATCGCTTGAAACTTGCGATCTCCCCTTCTCTTTCATCTCCTGGTGGCCCGCCGCACTGGAAAAACCCAATTCAGGGTAGTAATAAGCCCCCGCTTTTAGAGCCGCATAACGGGCTTGCTCAAGCCGGGCTTGGGCTTCCAAAACCGTAAAATTTTCGGCTAGGGATTTTTGCATCAAACAATCAAGTTCACGACTTTGAAACGTTTTCCACCAAGCAGTTCCGTGATCCTCGCTTTCCGAATAGAGAGAAAACACCGGCGGCAAATCTTCCGGCAGCCGCTCCACCACCTCCGGCCGCAGCATCGTACAAGCCGACATGGTCAACAGCAGCAAAAAAACAGTTAGCAACCTTCTCAATCTAACTCTCCTGACAAAAAACATCCCGCCCAATGAAAACCACACCATTGCAGAATATCGATACTTTTTACGCCCCGTATGAAGTACTCTTGGGGTGCGACGCCATCAAGGTTTGAACTTCGACAATTTGATTTCTTTTACAATTTTATAGTGTTTATCGTTACCTGTTAATAATGAAATGCCATGAGACACCGCTGTTGCACCGATTAACGCATCGGCAAGTTGTACAGAGTGACTCAAGTAATGTTGTTCAACATAGAACATTGCTTTGCTGGATATCTCTTCGGTAATGTAGATGATTTTGGTATTCCATGATTTAAGAGCTCTACGCAATGTAGCTAGCTCATTTTTATTTCTCATACCTTGCACTAATTCCATATAGGTTACAACGGAGATAGTGAAACCTCTATATTTTTCTAAAATTTTAAGAGCATTTGGATTTCCACGCATATACCAAATGATTACGTCAGTATCAACTAGCATCAAACCGGCCTTTTCTGATGTTTCTAATATATTTATCAACATCTTCCATTTGTTTATTATCCTTCCATATACCAAACAGCTCATTTGAATCTATTGAATTGATTTCATTTTCCACTATTGGAACCAGTTTAGCACAAGGCTTACCACGATAAGTAATAACAACTTCTTCACCTCGTTTTACGGTATTAAGTAGCTCTGTTGAGTGGAATCTAAGATCTTTTGCTGTAGCTTGCATATTGAACTCCTTGAACTCATAAGTTTACAGTTCAAAGTGTAATCTTTATTGAGATTGAAGTCAAGTTTCTAATTTCATCCAGCTTAAGCTCATTGATTGAGTAGGAACAATAAAGGCACTAACTAATTCAGCCGCGCGGTATTTGCGGCGGCTGAATTAGCTTTGTTCGAATTATTTCAGATTGGAATGGTCAATCAAACGTCATCCTGTTTCTGGCGGAGGCTTTAACCTTCTTCAACACATTCAGCATCTCTTCAGGTGTATCATTTTTATGATAATGGCAAGCATTACATGAATTCGGCTGTTTATCTAAACCTCCGGCCTCTATGCTTTTCTTTGGATTTATCACCTTGAACCGGTGGCTATGCACATCACCTTTTGTTGCCCGTTTGCCTAGCGGCGGCATATGGCAGCCGATGCAATTGT
>JAGGWR010000071.1 GCA_021163445.1 Candidatus Tharpella aukensis | reverse complement strand
TGGCTGGGCCTATCTTGCCGAGAACCGGGGCGACGGCCACATTCACACCCCCTATTTTCAGCTCGGACGCAAATTCGGCCCCTTCTCCTGCCAGGCCGGAATTAAATATTTCTCTTACCACGAAGCCGCCAGCCGGGCCTACCTGACGAACAAGAGCACCCCCTACTCTTACCACAAAGCTTTGAACAACAATCTCGGAATCGATTCCGAGATGAGTTTGAAAGCGATGAATTACCAAAAATGGCTGCCCTCATTGAGCCTCGGCTACCAAGCCTCCCCGGCCCTCGAATTTTACTTAAATTACGGTCGCAACTACATGCGACCTTACGCTTATGTCCCGATCGCGATGATCTACAGCCAAAACCGGAGTAAGTTTCAGGCGGCGGGCCTGAGCTTGCAGAATCTCTTTGACAAATGGAAACTTGAGACCTCGGATAATTATGACTTTGGCTGCCGTTTTCAACAACGCTGGTTCAGCCTCGCCCCGACCATCTTCTATGCCCGCCATCATGATCTGCTCTTTGTCGCCTACGACGAGCGGGTCGGCGTCAACTACCACCAGAATGTCGGCGATGCGACCATCTGGGGCACTGAACTCGAATGCAACCTCTACCCGACCGACAACCTTATCATATTCTTTAACCCGAGCTATACCAAAGCAACTTTTGATGACAACCTAAGCAGCAAAGGCCAGCACCTTAAAACCGACGGCAATGATCTGCCCGATACACCGCGCTGGCTCGTAAAAACCGGCCTTATCTACCACTACAAAGGCTTCTCGATCTCACCTTGCCTCAAATATGTTGATAAACGTTACGGCGACATTGAGAACCAGGAAAAAATTGAAAATTATACCACCGTCGACCTGACCGCCGGATATCGCATGAAAAATCTCTGGTTTCTGAAAGAAGCCAGCTTAGAGATCGAATTCACCAACATCTTTGACAAAAAATATGTCGGCGCGATCAAAGCCGATGACGACGGCTTCCAGGCGAGCCAATATTACGCTGGGGTGCCGTTTACTACGGTTTGTAAAGTTAGCGGAAAATTTTGAGGTTGAGAGAAACGATGAAGTTAACAGGAAGCGAGAAAGCGCGAACGTCGCTTCGCCCCAACTAATGGGGTCAAAGCTGGGAGGCTTACGCCTCTTGTGCCAGCAATGACCCCGCCTTTCGGAGGTTTGGAAAAGCAACGTTTTTCACTCTACCGCAAGGCGGGGACTGGGTTTAACGGAGGTGCCAGTTATCAATCACTCGCACAGAGTCAAACCATAATGCACACCAAGGGTGTCCGGTAGCCTGTCCCCCTCGAAGAGAGCGAAGCAATGCAACAAATTGCTCGCTTCAACTTAACTAAAAAACCAATTGAGAATCTCAACTATGAAACAGACAAAAGTTTTCATTATTCTACTTTTTTCACTACTTTTTATCGGTTCGGCTCAGGGACGGGAAATTGTTGATCTGGCTGGGCGCACAATTAAGGTGCCGGAGAAGGTTGAGCGGATCGTGGCTTTGGGGCCGGGGACTTTGCGCCTGGTGGTTTATCTTCAAGCCACAAGCAACGTGGTCGGCATTGAAACCCTTGAAACCAAACCTCTACCACCCTTCTTTCGCCCCTATTCAAGCGTCAGCGCTGAACAGATTGCCCATCTGCCGCAAGTCGGCAGCGGCGGCCCCGGCAAATTGCCGAACTTAGAAGCCCTGCTCGCCTGCCGGGCTCAAGTGATCTTCAGTATCGGCCTTGATCGCGGCCAGGTCGAAAATCTCCAGGCCAAAACCGGGATTCCGACCATCATCTTGAGCTATGGCAAACTCGGAGTTTGGCGTGATGAGGCGCTGCAATCGCTCAAATTGATGGGAGATATCCTTAATCGACAAGCCCGAGCCCATGAGATTGCGCTCTATCTGGAAAAAGCCCAAAAAGAGCTGCACGAGAAAACGGCGGCGGCCCGGAATTCTTCCCCAAGCGTCTATTTCGGCGGCCTCGCTTATAAAGGTATCCGCGGGCTCGAGAGTACCGAAGAGGGCTATTTTCCCGGCACGCTGGTCAAAGCCCGCAATGTTGCCGGTGACAACCCGGCAAAAGGACATCTTTTCATCGATAAAGAGAGACTTCTGCAGTGGAATCCTGAAATAATTTTTCTCGATTACAGCAGCAACCATCTGGTCAGTCGAGAGTATCTGGAAAACATATGTTTTTATCAACTGCTGCAAGCGGTCAAGCAAAAACGGGTCTATTCGGTACTACCCTATAACCAGTACAACACCAACCTTGAAAGCGCCCTGGCTAATGCCTACTACATCGGCAACCAACTCTACCCGGAAAATTTCAGCGACCTCGCCGTAACCACCAAGATTGCTGAAATTTTCGATTTTTTTCTCGGCTTGAAAATTGATACGGCAACACTGCCAGCCTACCAACCATTTTGCGTTAAAAAGTTTGCTCTTCGCTAATGACAGAAGCTGAAAACAACTCCACCATTTCCGCTTACCGAAAGCGACTCCTCTGGCGTAACTGGGGAGGCTTGATACTCCTTTTGAGCCTTGTCTTCCTTTTTCTGCTCTCACTCAAAATCGGCACCTATGAGATATCCTGGTCAATGCTGGCCAACATCTTAAGCGGCAACAACGGCGACCCCCTGTTGGCCCATGTCATCCGCCAAATCCGCCTGCCGCGAGCCTGTGCCGCCCTGATCGCCGGAGCCGCCCTCGGCTGCGGCGGGGCGGCCATGCAAAATGTTTTACGCAATCCCTTAGCCTCACCCTTTACCCTTGGAGTTTCGCAAGGGGCCGCCTGTGGAGCTGCTTTTGCAATTATTGTTTTAGGTGCCGGGCTGCCGACGGCCGACAGCCTGGTACCCCCCGCTTTCGCCCCCTATATCATTGTTCTTGCAGCTTTTGGCGGAGCCCTCTTAACCGTCACAGTTCTGACCCTGCTCGCTTTTTTTCGGGATATCAGCCCCGAATCCCTGATTCTGACCGGAGTTGCCCTAAGCGCTTTTTTTGGCGCCGTGACTATGCTTTTACAATATTTCGCCAGCGATATCGAAGTCGCAGGCACCGTTTTTTGGACCTTTGGCGACCTCGGCAAAGCTCGCTGGCGCGATCTTTTCCTCATGCTCGCCCTGCTCTTGCCGACACTTTTCTATCTCTGGCGCCAGGGCTGGAGTTTTAATGCCCTGCTTTGGGGCAATGAAACCGCCGCAAGTCTCGGAGTTCAAGTCAACCGCCTGCGCCTCATAACCCTAATTATTACGGCCCTGTTGGCCGCCGTAACCATCGCTTTTTTAGGTATTATCGGATTCGTCGGCCTCATCGCCCCGCATCTGATGCGCCCTCTGGTCGGACAGGATTACCGCTATTTAATCCCCTATTCGGCCCTCGCCGGAGCCGTCTTGCTGCTTTTTGCCGATCTTGCCGCCAGAGTAGTCATGGCCCCGGTCGTCCTCCCGGTCGGGATTCTCACATCTTTTGCCGGAGCCCCGCTTTTTATCTATTTGATTGCCCGCAACCGGAAGAACCAACAATGAGTTTAAAAGCACAAAACATCAACTTTACTTACCCGAAAACCGAGGTGCTCAAAGATATCTCTTTTGCCCTGCAACCCGGTACTCTGGCGGTTATCATGGGCACCAACGGTTCCGGCAAATCGACCCTTTTAAAAATTATTAACCGACTTATCGAACCCCAATCTGGAACCATATTTATTGCCGATAATGATTATCGCAAACTTACCCGCCACGAACTCGCCCGACACTGTGGTTATATGCCGCAAAAATCAGCCGCCGTTCACTGCACGGTTTTTGAAGCCGTCCTCCTCGGCCGCCAAGCCCTCAACCCGGAACGTCTTGAAGCTGAAAAAGGACTGCAACAGGTCGATGAAATCCTTAAGCTGATCCATCTCGACCATCTTTCCGACCGTTTCACCACTGAACTCTCCGGCGGCGAACTGCAAAGGGTTGTCATCGCCCGGGCTCTGGTTAGAAAACCCAAAATCCTGCTTCTCGATGAACCGACCAACCACCTCGATCTCATCAACCAACTTGAGGTCATGTCACTTCTCAAAAACATCACCCACAAACTAAACCTGACGACCCTGGTCGTCACCCACGACATCAACAGCGCCTTACGTTTTGCCGACTCATTTATCCTCTTGAAAAAAGGCTCCCTCCACGCCGCCGGCCCAAAAAAAATCATCACCGCAAAAATCATCGAAGAAGTCTTCAAACTAAAAAGCGTAATCGCCGAAGTCGCCGGTTTCCCGGTCGTCGTCCCCCTCGAACAACCGTAATATTTCTTAAAATATTTGATTTTTGTTTGTTTTACTGGTAGAGTTTTACAATGTAAAGTCAAGCTAAAACTGCCCCACTCGTCTTTTTTTGATCTCCGGGGGCTTTCCGAGAGGAAATTAAATGAAAGAAATTGATCCGGTTCTCTTATCAGAAGTGACCAAACGGGTTGCTGAAACAGTCCATCCTGAAAAAATTATACTTTTTGGTTCGCACGTTTGGGGCACTCCGACAGAGGATAGCGATCTAGATATTTTTGTTATAGTTTCAGCCTCTGAACAGCCTGCATATCGACGTGTAAGGCCAATATATAAAGCCTTGCGCGGGTTAAAAGTTCCTGTTGATATCATTATGCAAACCCGTGCGGAAGTTGAGCGAAGCAGAAATGTAGCTACCTCTTTAGTGAAAAAAGTTATGGAGGAAGGCAGGGTTTTACATGGTTGATTCGAAAAAATTTGAAATCGGTCAGTGGCTGATAAAAGCGAACAACGATTTGCGCTCTGCCAAACAGCTGTTTAAGGCTGAGCCGCCCCTTTTGGATACAGCGGTTTACCACTGTCAACAGGCGGCAGAAAAAGCGTTGAAGGCGTATTTGACACTACAGGAGATTCCTTTTTTCAAAATCCACCATTTGACTGTGCTTGTTGAACAGTGCATGGAAGTGGATCCGACGTTTGAAAAACTATTGGATATTGCGGACATATTGACTCCCTACGCCGTTGCTTTTCGTTATCCTGGTGATGTGATTGAACCCGAATATGAAGATGTATTGATAGCTATCGAAGCCTCTAAAGAAGTGTTAACCCTCGTCGTATCCAAAATTTCATTTGCAACAATCTTCATTGATATCTCGCAGTAAATAATTCTGTCCCCTTTTCCCTTACTGCTGATTGACTTTGACTGATTTAAATAGATCATCCATTTATCGTCTAAGGCTGTATTAGGCGCCCAAATAGCATGTTATACAGAATGTATATAGCGTTAATATACAGATTCTTTTCTGCTTAAATATTTCGTTATGGCAGTCGCACAATACAGAAAATTTATTGTCGTTTTCTCGCCACATTAGACAAGAAACAAGCATCTGGTGGTTTCCTCGGATGCAAAACAATAAATCCAGAGCTATTACTTACAAATTTGTTAAAATATTGCAGTGCAATTGCTTTGAAAATAGTGGAGAGTTGAATGTATTGTACGCAGTGTGGTGAAAAAAATAGTGAGGATGCAAATTTTTGTAGTAAATGTGGGGCGATAATTAGTAATATTAACCCCTGCAATGACATTAAATCCAAAATAGCGCAAGGTGAGAGGGTCGCTTGCCTAGACCTTGCGTGTACTGGAATAATCGGAATAGATGGAACTTGCGGTACTTGTGGTAAGAGTGGGGATTTAGATGAGTACGAACAAGAACTTGTTAATCAACAAAAAACAAATGATGAGGGCTATGAAAAACTTGAAAAAAAAGAGAAGAAGACGCAACTAATTCGAAATGTTGTCCTAGGAGGCTGTCCGAGAATAGGATTTTTTCAACATCATATTTTAGCAACAGCCGTCCAATTTGCTTAAAATTTCCGGCCAAAAGTCGATTGG
>JAGGWR010000134.1 GCA_021163445.1 Candidatus Tharpella aukensis | reverse complement strand
CCCTTGACCATACCCCCCATTCCCTCCGCCCCCGGAATACCGTCAAGCAACCAGATCAAGGCAAGATTAGGGAATTTACAACCTGAACTTGGTGCCGATGCTAGAAGCTATATTTTCATTTCGCCATACGATGATAACAAGCTCAGAACCATCTCCTCGGTAAGCAGCACAGATACTTTCGCGACCATTAACCTTTCAACCAGTCTGAGCATCGAAGAACAAAAGGAGATGGAAAGCAACCTCGCAATTGGGACAGTACTAAGCGTTTATCAGGTTCAGGCTTTCACTATCAGGCTGGTTGACACCCAGTTCAACAACAAAACCCTGCGAAGTTTGCGAATTGATGACAATATAGATGTCAGCGGCATTGATCTGGATGTAGCCGACAACATTCAGGATCTTCAATTTGAATATGGCCTGGACACCACTAACGACAGCCAGATAAACAGTTGGGTTGATGATACAACAGATATTGACCAAATCAGAGCTATCCGGGTTTTCATCCTGGCTCAAACCGGTAAAATTGATAAAGAGTACACAGATACTAAAAAGTACTCTTTAGCCGGAGTCGAAGTCGGACCTTTCAACGATCATGTTCACCGCTACCTGCTCGAAAAGACAGTCACTGTTCGTAACCGTAATTTCTAACTCGGTAATTTTGATAAAAGCAGACACTATGCCCAGAAACAAACAAAAAGGTTTTACCCTTATCGAGCTGATGATCGCCATGGCCGTGCTTGCCTTCGGTATTCTCGGCTTCACTTTCCTCATTAGCCGAGCCCTCAACAACCGCACTTTCTCACGTGATCTCAACCGGGCTACGGTGATAGCCGAACGTGTAGCCGAAAATTTGATGTACCTTGAATACAATGATGATCTCCTGGCTGATGACAAAGGTGACGCCGTTGCCACCAAATACCCGGTTGATGTCGGCACCGCCTACATGGGCTACAGCGTCACCACCAAGGAATATACCAGCCCCCAGGGAGCTACGACCACCGACAAATGGTTTACAGTTGAACAAGGCAAGCAAAGCTACCATCTGCGCTGGGAGGTGGTGACCGGCAACGATCTGGTTAGCGGATCACCGGGGAGCAAAGTCAAACTTATTCGTATTTTTGTGGCCTTTGAAAAAAAGGATCCAGATGATGGCAGCATCATCCTTGGCGGCTACAACCCGGCCAAGATCGGTCCGACAATTTTGACGTTTAAAACGGATGTGAAACCATGATTAAAACCAACATCGTCAAAGACACACGGGGCATGGCCCTGGTTATCTGCCTGCTGATCATGACCGTCGCGGCCATGATGGGCATCGGGATTGCGACCGACTCGACGATCGACGGACAGATCTCGCGTAACCAGCGTTACACAGCCAAAGATTTTTTCATCGCCGATGGAACCAACCAGGTCAAACTCGGAGAGATCCTCACAGACAACAACCTGGCACCAAAAATCATGAATCAACCGGAAATCGTTCAGGACGAAAGTGTTGAATCCCTATCCGACCTTGACAACCTGCCCAACCCTCCGCAATTTAAAGCCCGAATCAATTACCTATTCAGAAGACACATCAGTGCCGGATTTTCCATCGAAGACTCAGGCAGTTTTAAATTTTATTACTACACGACCAAAACCAATGCCCGACGTAACAACCGCGACAAAACCGGGATCAAAACAACGGAAAAGAAACTCGGAATATAAACAAACCATAAATTCCATGACCACAAACGAAGACACAATATAACTATTTTAGAGGTATCAAAATGACTTCTTCTTTAAAACGTCTACTTGCCATAATTGCCATCTCCTTACTGGCAATAGTTCATGGGCTTCAGCCATCTCCAGCATTGGCTCTCGATACCGACATCTACGCCATAAACCCCAGACCAAATGTTGCAATCCTTTTCGACACGTCCGGCAGTATGGGCTTTGGCATCTACAATAATTCGGTCGACTATAGAAGTATTTACACTAATGCCTGCGCCCAACAAGCTGCCGGTACCTATGGTTATACTGCATACGACCGATATGATACAGCAGGCAACGGTGGTGGAGTTAACAACCTGTATTATAAAATGTTTATCAGCCATACAGGAGATCTTCCAGTTGGTAACAACTACATTGATCTTAATCATCAAGAAATAGTCCTGATCAAAGGCTCCACGAAAGTCACCATCAGCACTGATGCTGATGGGAACCTACTTTCTCAAACGGGAGATGCCGGGGCTCCAACTATCATATGGGATTTTGCCAATCTCAAGAAGACTTTCACCAAACTTGAAAACGGTGAGATCGTTAGACTTAATGACAGTGATGCACCTCGCCTGAGCGTAAATGGAACAGAGGAAACCATCTATCTCGACAATGCACCCTTACCCCTTGATCGCAACACCACTCTGACCAACACCCAGGTTTACGAAGACAACACGACTGTCGATCTCGGCTTTGCCGGACTCCTGGAAGCCCCGGGCTACTATTTCAGTGGCTACGGTAGCAATTATACCGGAGATCCTGCCGCAACCGGCGCAATTGCCACAAACAATGAAGATGAGGTCTATTATCTGGCCAGCGCCAACTGGGTCTACATGATGATGGCCTACCAACTTTATGACAAACAAGATGTGGTGTGGTACAACAACTTCTACTATGCTAAAGATTTCTCCATTTTGGCAAATAAAACTATTCCTAGCACTATAACCTGGATCGAAAAAACTTTGGCAACGGCCATAATCTCACCCAATTATCCGGCAGACTACGACGGCATCAGTCAAACCCTGAAATGTGGCGAAATCATTCAACTTGATGCGGCCAAAATAAAACTCCACTTCAGCGAACTGGATCTCTATAGTGGCGACGCTAAAGATACGCTCGAAATCAGGGACAAAGAGACGGGAGATACGATAGGTGAGATAACTCATTCCAGCAACAGCTCAACCGGCTTCTATTCGGCCGAATTTACCGTTGCAGGAACCTACAGGCGCGGCCTGGAGATTTACCTGATAACAGATGGTAAAGAGACCGTTGGCAAAGGTTTCAAAATAAATGGCTACTCCTACACCGCAAATACCAGCGAATACACGATGAAAACCCGGCTTGATGCCGTTCGCGATGCCATTCTCTTTGTCGTCGACGACACCAGAGGAAGTATCAACTGGGCCTTAGCCGGTTTTGATGACTCCGGCGGCGGTGATGGGGCAGACATCAAACAACCATTCAACCCGGAACACGCCAACGATGATGCCGTTCGCGAAAACATCATCCAACAATTGGAAAAATTCGAAGCCTATGGAGGCACCCCTCTGGGTGAAGCGATACAGGATATGTTTAACCATTTCCACGACAAAGATAAAGATTTTTCCGAATGTTCCAGGCAGTTTTGCATCCTGATTTCCGATGGTTTTCCATCTGTTGATACCGATTGGAGTCGGATGGATACAGGAGTTACAATGACGGACACAGACGGAGACAACTGGACTTCCGATCCTTCACAAAGCCCGGTTCCCAGCTATCTTGACGATGTCGCCGACTATATGTACAATCGCATTTTTCGTGATCCGCCTCTGGATCCGACTAAATCTTTTGGTGGTACTGTCGACGATCCTGAAAACTCATTTGACAATATCACAACGCATACGTTAAGTTTTGCACAAGATCTTCCCCTGCTCGTAGATACCGCAGACGACGGCGGCGGCGTCTCTCTAGCTGCCAACAGCGGCCAGCAGATGATCAACGCCTTGCGCTCTCTGGCCATGCTCGCAATCAAGAGCGCCTCCTATGTCGCTCCGGTTATCTCGGTTGATACAGCCAATAAAACGCAAAGTGGCGAATGGCTCTACATGGCTTTTTTCAAACCGACAGCTGACCGCTGGCTCGGCAATCTGAAGAAATACAAACTCGTAAAAAAAATCAAAAGCGGCAACTGCCCGAACAGAACAGAGGAAGAGTGGGTGGTTACTGATTCTCTCGGCGATGACAATGATGCCGTTGACTGTGACGGGCAATTTCACGAAAGTTCCAGATCCTACTGGAGCACCGAAGTCGATGGCGGGGAGGTAATTAGAGGTGGAGTTGGAGCCCTTTTACGTGACCAGGTTAAAAACACATTCAAAACTGGAAGCTACTATACGGGACGCTACATTAAAGTCCTAAAAAATGAGGAGAATGGAGCTTTCCCGGCACCGGTTGATTTTAAACCCAACATCATCAGCAATGATGACCTCGGGGTTGCCAGCGACGCCGAACGTTATCAAATTATCAACTATGTTCACGGCTACACGTTTGACGCCGATGAAACCGATAGCACTCCTAGCTATGCACCATCGTCATATCGATATTGGCCCCTCGGAAGTTTCATCCATTCGAACCCGAACCTCATTACCTATGAAAACGTTACTGGAGGAAAAACCTATATTGTAATCGGCAGTAACGATGGTATGATCCATGTTTTTGATGATGAAACCGGAAATGAAGTTGTCGCCTTTATCCCTGAAGACCAGCTCGGACGACTCAAGGATCTAAATCCGGACAAGGAAGCCCCTCTCTACAAACCCAGTCCTCTCTTTTTCATCGACGGGCAAACCTCTTACCACCAGGAATTTTCCGACGAAGGCAAATCCATCCCTAAACAGTTGATCTTCGGTCTGCGCCGAGGCGGAAGTTCATACTACTCTATAAATGTTGAAAACTCCGACCCGAGCCAATGGACGCTGAAATGGCACATCAAAGGCGGCACCGGCGATTTCAGCGAAATGGGAGAGAGCTGGTCAAAAATGGAACTGATGCCTATCCGAACCGGAACAGGGGATACCGACAAAACCATAGCTGGTGTCTTCACCGGAGGTTACGACGACGAATACGATGATGCTTCGGTCATTGAAAGCCCGAATGCAAACAAACCCGGATGTGCCCTCTATGTTATAGATATTATCAATTCAGATGCATCCGGCATTACGCTTCTCGGCAATACAGCCTACAAAAATGCCGCAGGCCTGCAAGTCGCTGACATGAAATACGCCATTCCGGCTAACCCGGCCGTCGTACCCGACAAATTCGGCTATCTTGACACCATCTACTTTAGTGACCTGGGTGGTCAAATCTGGAATTTTGACTATAGCTCCTACAATTTTGCCCTTAAACCACGTCTTGTATTCCAGTCAAATCCCGGTTCCGGCTTCCATGACTCCAGTGGCGACATACCCTCCAGCGCCACAGACAAAAATGATGTTGGCCGCAGAATGTTCTATTCACCAACCATCACCTTAATGGGTGAATGTAACTATCGCTATACTAATGATGCGGGTTGTGATTATACCGATCTTGCTTATCCCGATAGTACCTGTAAATGGACAAGCCGGGATTTCAACACCTATGCTCTGGTTGTCGGCACCGGCGACCGGGAAAATCCCAACCGCAAAGATATAAATAACCGCATCTATATGATCCTTGACACCAACGAAAGTGATCCGCTCAACGAAAGCAACCTATTTAACGTCACTATGGATGAAACCGATATTGACAGCGGCGCTGATAACTACAATAACACCAGTGACGCTGACAAAAAGTTAAAAAGTGATTATCTGTCAACCACCAATGGTTGGTATATAAAGCTGGAAGATATTGATGATACTGATGAGTACGCTGAAACAATTTATCACGATGGTGAAAAAATTCTTGCCCGGCCGATCATATTTTCCGGTGTCGCTTACATCCCCAGTTTCACGCCGATTACCGAAGATGAGTGCTATCCCAAAGGGCAGGCAAAGATCTATGCCCTTAAATATTGTGACGGAACCGCCGGAGTCAACTTCTTTAAAACAAATGATGATACAGGTGGAACCGATCCCCAAATCAGATTCGACTACCGGGATCGTTATAAAGTTATTGGCGAATCAATTCCTTCAAGCCCTAAAGTCATTATCCGGGATGGCAAACCGGCAATTTTTATCAGTGTTGGCGGCGGCTTGCCGACAGTTGAATCTGGAGATCCACCCAATCCTATTGAAGTAATTAACTGGCGGGAAATGAGAAACTAACGCGGGGAACCCGCAAGTTAGTGCTCTTATCAGAGCACTAAAAATTATATCAAGGAAGAAAATCATGAAAACATATCGCAAAAGAGTAACTCTATTTTTGCTGACGGTATTTTTATGCAGCCTGCTAACCATTATGGGTGATAGAACCGTATGGGCCCAAAAACGAGTCGATCGTGGCATTTATTATCAAACCCTCAACCGTCTCGAACAAACACCGGAAACCATGATCATCTATGTCGGCGGTAGACAATTTACGATAACCAAAGAGACCCCGGTATTATTCGAAAGAGCCCATAAACTGCTCAAAAAAAAGGTTCAAGTCATCTATAATAAAAAAAATAATCAGGTAATTAATCTTTTCAGTAATCAGGACTCGCAACCATATTAAAAATCAGAACAGAAAACTGCATTAACATGAACCCAAAAATATTTTTTACGGTTTTTATCACTGTTTTCCTGGCCGAGCTTGGCGATAAAACACAGCTCGCGACAATGCTCTTTGCTACAGATAGAGAAAACAGTAAACTAACCATCTTTCTAGCGGCATCTTTAGCCCTGATCGCGGCCACCGCGATTGGGGTCTTAGCCGGCCTCCTCCTCTCCCAGTTCATCAGCGAAAAAACTCTACATATTACCGCCGGAATCGGTTTTCTACTGATCGGCGGCTTTTTATTGCTGAAAGCGCTGGGGTGATTTAAACAATAAAACAACCTCTGCCAAAATTGAGCAACAACTCAAAACCCATCTTTTAAATTTCAAAATTATAGTTTTCGACTCTCACTCACTAAAACTATTGACATGTACATTGAAGACGTGTACACACAGAGATGTGCAAAGTTGCAATTCTTTAAAGACAGCTCACGTGAGTAGAGGTATTTTATGCCTGAAGTAAATGTGCGGGAAACACGGCAACATATTGGTCAAATACTCGACGCCGTAACAACCGGCGAAGAGTTTGTTATCACACGACGTAATAAACCTATTGCCAAATTATCAAAAATTCACGAAGGGGATATAAAGCCGCCCCGTTTTCCCGACCGAAGTAAATTTAGAGCTAAGTTACCAAAAAGCCAAATTGCCGGCTCAAAAATGATTTGTGAGATGCGAAATGAGCGAGGTTGAACTTTACTATATTGATACAAGCGCACTACTTCCCTATTACCGAGAAGAGCTAATGAGTCAACAGGTTGAAAGTTTGTTGACATCTTTACAGCCACCGGTATTAATCAGTAATCTTACAAAAGTTGAGTTTACGTCTGCAATTGCTCGTTGGGTACGAACGGGAGAACTCAATGAGATTCAGGCAAATTTACTGGAAAACACTTTCAATAAAGATGTTAATTCGGGACTTTTTGTCTGCCACCAGATAATAGCCGCTCATTTTAACCAAGCTGAAAAATGGTTATCAGGCAGGAAAACAGCTCTTAGAACTCTTGACGCTTTACACATCGCCTGTAGTTGGGACAATGCCGCTAAATTGATTTCTTGTGACAAAATCATGCATCGTTCCGCAACAACCTTAGGAATTGATAATATTTTCATAACAGAAACTTAGTCTGTTAAACCAAGAAAGACCAAGTTATTTTATTAACCATTGAACAAGCTGGTGCAATATGCTTGTCGTAAATATCCATGAAGCAAAAACGAATTTATCGTCTTTGCTGACAAAAATAGAAAAAACCGGAAAAGAGGTTTTGATTTGTCGATATGGCAAACCGGTTGCCGATCTGGTTCCTCATAAATGTAAAAATCGTTTACAACCTCATTCAGTTATGAGCAAAATTAAAATAGATTATGATCCGACTGAACCTCTATCCAAAGATGAATGGGCGGGAGGAACACTCGATGAGACAATCATATAAAAAAACGGCAATTTTCTCATTTTTATTTTGCCTGATTAGCGTCTTCTTATGGAGTGAAAATTCAGGAATATGCCAAGAGTGGAGTGAACTTAAAATACGACTTCTTCCTGACTCATCTTTCGCTCTGGTTGAGGTAGAAGAAGACCGAAAAGTAAAGCACTCGCCGCATCATGATGCCAATGGGAAATTGGATAAAGAACAGCTAATCTATGTCCTGGGCACATTCGACAGTGAGATATGGGTTGATCAGGCCAACCGAGAAAGTGCGAGAAAGCATTTAATCAACCATTATGATAAATTCATAACGAAAGTCAGAGAAAAAGGGTTACGTCCCGGTTCAGTCAATATAAACCAAGCCAAATTAACGGAGCTGGTAGCTCTTCCCCAGATAGGAACGGTACTTGCGGTCAAGATTATTGAATACAGGGATTCCGTCTCCTCTTTCACCACCATTAAGCAGATCAAAAAAGTTGAGGGAATCGGCGCGGCTACTTTCAATGCAATCAAATTTTATATCAACGTGGACTAAGTGAACTAACAAAATGGAGACAAATAAACTGAAAAACAGGGCCGAATTATTTGATAAATTGAAAAGCAAAGGGGTCTTCTGGAGCTATGCTAAAAGTATCAGCTATGCGGATTTCAGCGATGCTGTTTTATGTGAATATACTTTAAAATATGGTGATTTTGAGGATCTAAAAAACCTGTTTTTGCTCTATGGAAAAACTCGGGTAAAAAATGTCTGGAAAGAAAAACTGGTTGAGGATCAGAGGTTTCAAAAATTCAACCTTTTCCTGGCCCGAGTTTTTTTGGGAATGGATGTAGAGAGCAACTATTTTGTAAGGAGCAAGAGTGCAAGATTTGAAAAATTCAGACTACTTGCTTCCTGATACCCGTAATTTACTTGCAGAATTTATCGCAACTGCTGCTTTTTTAGAGAAATATGTCCTGGTTGGCGGCACCGCCCTCTCTTTACACCTATGTCATAGAAAAAGTGAAGATCTCGATTTCTTCACCTATAGCGACAGTTTTGAAAAAAAAGAGCTCTTTGCTTATTTCAACAACCGGTTTAAACAGGTTGAGATAATAAACCAGGCAAACGATCAGTTAGATTTGCTGATTAACGGCGTCAAGGTTACTTTTTTTAACGCAAAATGGAACTTTTTAAAGCCGGATAAAATCAAGAGGTTTAACCTGGCACCGCTTGAAGCGATTGCCGGTATGAAAGTTAACACTCTTTTCTTAAGGGCAAAATTTAGAGATTATTACGACCTTTACTTTTTAATAAGAGAGGGAATGACGCTTCAGGAAATATTTAGCTACTCAAGGGATGTCATTGCAGGAGTAACTTATAAAATGCTGGCAATTGCGCTTGTCTATACAGATGATATTGAAGATGAAAATATCGCGCATTTACAACCGGAGTTAAATATAAGCATAAAAGAGATCAGAAGTTTTTTTGAGGAGAAATTAAAGACTTGAGCTCAAAATCTTATCAACCGCATACTGGGCGGCGAGCAGGCCGAAAACTCCGGGCATGAAGATGGCGCTGGGTTGAATGCGGCGGCGGCGGCCGCGCTGAAAGAACTCTTCGCGCTCCTTTTCAGCGCATGATTCAGGATCACACGATTCGGCAACAATCGGTTCCGGCGAATAGACGACCGTTACCTCGCCTTTTTCCACCCCTTCCCGGCGCAACTGTTTGCGCATTACCCGAGCCAAAGGACAACCGCTGGTTGCAAGCAGATCATCTATTTCAATCAGCGTCGGTTGACTGCGGCCCGCCGCCCCCATAGCCGAAATAAAGTTGATTTTACGAGTCAGACAATTTCTGATAAGATCAAGTTTCGGAGCCGCGCCGTCGATCGCATCAATCAGAAAATCAAAATTTCCCCCATCTAACAGCTCGGCGGCAGTATCGTGATGATAAAAGGTCTGCCGACAGTTAAGTTTGATTTGGGGATTTATATCCCGTAGCCGGGCCGCCGCCACTTCAACCTTGGCTTGGCCGACGGTCGAATGCAGGGCGAAAAGCTGGCGGTTAATATTGGTCTCTCCGACCAGATCAAAATCTATCAAAGTGAGCTGGCCGACAGCGGTTCGGGCCAGAGCTTCGGCGGCGAAAGAGCCGACCGCGCCAAGTCCGACAATCGCAACATGGGCATTGGCTAAACGCCTTAAACCAGCTTCACCAAAAAGCAGTTCAAGTCGAGAAAAAGCCGCTGTAGAAAAGTCCGGTTTCATTTTTAACATCCTAGTCCGGCGTAGCCGAAACCAAAAAGATTTTCTATTTTTAATCTGTAATCAGGTTAAAAAGTCGCAAGGCATTAGCGGTTGTCAAAGTTGCGGTTTCGCCAATATCCCAACCCCGTAAACCGGCTAAGCTCTGAGCCACGGCCAACACATCCCGTGGTTCCGACTCCCCCTTAGCAATCGTATGCGAACCTATATAGGGAGCATCGGTCTCCAGGAGAATACGTTTGCTCGGCACCATTAACACGGTCTCCCGAACCTTACGAGCCTGGGGCCGGGTCAAACCGCCGCCAAAGCCGATGTAATAGCCTAGAGAGAGAAACTTTTCCGCCAATTGCGGGCCGCCGCCATAGGCGTGCAGAACCCCGACAACCCCGGAGAACTCCCGCAAGATAAGATAGAGAGGTTCAAATGCGCGGCGGCAATGAATAATAACCGGCAAAGACAAGATCGTCGCCAATTCGAGTTGAGACCTTAAAACTTCAGCCTGTCGGTTTGCCGAGTACTCCTTGAGCGCATAATCAAGCCCGATCTCACCAATGGCAACCGGAGCCCGCAAGCGGGCAAGCTGACGGAAAGGTTCAGGAGAGAAATCAGTTGTCGGAGAAATCCATCCGGGATGAAGACCAATAGCAGCATAAACTGAGGGGTTGGCGGAAGCCAGACGACAAGCAGCCCGACTCGAAGTAAGATCATAACCGGGAACTATAAAGTTTTTGATTCCGAAATTTGCGGCACGCTGCAAGACACCATCAAAATCTTGAGCCAAAGGTGAATCGGTCAAATGGCAGTGAGTATCAAAAAGTTTCATACTAAAATAACTGGATTCCGGCTTTCGCCGGAATGTCGATTCTTATTAAATAAAAAAGGGGCACCGAAATGGTGCCCCTTTTTTAGTTCATAAACCAGGCATGATGCAAGATCTATTTCTTATTCAACAATTTATGATGAACACGCATCTTTTTGGCATCAGACTGAATTTTACCAAGATCCTTGGTCATCATCGCCCAGCCATACCAGTAGGCGTAGTCAGGATTAACATGAAACTGACCTTGATAGGTCCGCATCCGATGTTTCATATACATCTCAAACAACACCTGTTCGATATTTTCCATCCCGGCCGGCAGATCCTTATAGCTATCGCCGGAAGCAGCACTGTAATCCGTTCTCAAGAAATAGAGGAAATCAGGATAAGCAAAAGCCTGCTCGCCACGTTTTTTCAAGATCCCATCTTTGTAAAGATCGGCAACAATAACAATGGCTTGAGCCAAAAGGCGGTCGGCTTTCTGCATCATTGCATCTCCCATTTCAAGCTGGGTCTTGCCATAGCTTTCAGCGTGGCACTGGCTACAGGTTTTAACCATTTTATCACGTTCGGCCTGCCAGGCTTCCTGGGTTCCCCGAACCATATCGACTGAAGTCACTAACTCCAGGCGGGCAGTCGGTTTACTGGTCACAGGATCTAAAACTCCTAAAGCCTTGAGAATGACAACCCGGTCAGCGGCCCACTGCTTATCTTCAGGCAGCGGCAGACGCACACCAAGAAAGCCCCAGGCTGTACGGTTTTCATGTGTACCGTTGGGCAGATGACAGGTCTGACAGGTCGGTGCCGGAGCTCCTTCAGGCAGGTTGCCATCTTGTTTAGACCGCCAGCGGCTACCATGTTTAGAACTACTCCACATCTCCCACTGCGGATGATCATAGCCCATATGACATTGCTGACAGGCTTTAGGATCTAAAGCCTCTTTTTTCGAGAAACTGTGCCGTGTGTGACACTCGTCACAAGAGTTGTTCTGGTAACGATAACCTTTTGCAATCTGCTCTTTCTTCTGGGCTTCCGTCTTGATGCCCATATTATGACAACCACCACAACCGCGACCGCCTTCCATCAGTTCATCGGGCTCAAGGTGAGTAATCGGCAGAGCGTTCAGAGAAGTCCAACCAAAGTTATGTTTACCCTTGGCAAAAGATTCAAATTGAGCTTCATGACACTCTTTACAAACATGTTCATCCGGCAACACAGCCAGATTGGAATTTTTGGAATTAGTATGTTTGTCGCCATGACAATCGGCACAACCAACATCCTCACCAGCATGCTTACTAACTTTCCAATCTGCCACCTGACCGGGCGTATGTCGCTGGTGACACTTAATACATTTAGCGGAATCGGCCAACGCCGGCGCCACTCCGAAACCCAGCAGAAAAACTGCCAGAGCGATCAGCAAAAATCCACTTCGCCACAATTTTCTCTTCATCATTCTACTCCTTTACTTACCTTAAAAAAAATATTAATAAAACACCACTTGCCAAAATTAAATTAAAGCATCTCCAAGTGGCAACTTAAACGCAGTTTCAATCTGATTCCATGACGGTTTTAAAGAAGTTCTTTTCAAAATACAATTAAAACTATAAATTTAATTACACATAAGACTGAATGGGAAATATACAACATTAAGTATCTCTCATGCAAGAACTTTCATGTTAAGATAAAGTTAACTTAAAAAAACATGTAACTATTCAGCAACCTGTAAATCCAAAATATACAATCCCGACCTCCTTCAGAAAATCTGGTTAAGTCCTGTAAATATACAAAATTTATCAATTTATAGTGTTTTTGTATTTACGCTGAATCGCTGCAAACTAATGATAATAATAGTTGTAGTTTTTAATCTATCGAAGTATAGAGTGGTAGTTATACGAAAATCTTATTTCTGAGAAATTTATTTCTTAAGTAAAACCTTTCAAACAAGACGATACTTCCGTTATGACTAAACAAAATGCAGCCCCCCACCATATAAAGTCCCATTTCAATAAAAAAAATAACCTTATCATATCCCTTTTTTTACTGTATCTATTGGCAGCCATTCCGACTCCAGGATTAACTGATGAAGGAATCTGTTACCAAATCGGTTCCGGTGATGTCCTTGAAATATCAGTCTGGAAAGAGGAGAGTTTGAGCCGCGAAATTATCGTTCCACCGGATCTCACCATCGCCTTTCCTCTTATTGGAGAGATCAAGATTAAGGGGATGACTGTCAGCGACCTGCGCTGTGAAGTCACTAAAAGACTGAATGATTTTATTCCTGAAGCAACCGTTACCGTAATGTTGCACCAGATCAACAGTCTACGCGCCTATGTCATCGGCAAAGTCAACAAACCCGGCCAATTTCCGATTGATCTTGACACAACAGTCATGCAGCTTCTGGCCATGGCCGGCGGCCTTAATCCCTTTGCCGCAACCGGTAAAATCTATATTCTCCGCCACCAGGAAGGAAAGATGATCAAGATTCCTTTTGATTATCGTGAAGTTGAAAAGGGAAAAAATCTGGCTCAAAACATCACAATACGTCGCGGAGACGTCATCATAGTTCCTTAATCTGACGAAAGCGACACCTTAACGGGCCAACACAAACATGAAAAAAATCTATTTCTCCTGCATAATACTTTTATTAATTCTGGGTTCAGCCTCTTTCTCAATGTCCGCTGGTGATTTCACATTCAACCCCGCACTTCAATTTCGCGGTGAGTATGATGACAACATCAATTTCGACAATGTTGACGAAGAGAGTGGTTGGCTGGGAGTTTTCATCCCCTCACTAAAAGCCGCCTGGCAAACCCCTAGACTCGACGTCAAAGGCAACGCCGAAGCTGAAATAAGACGATTCTCCAGCAAAAGCCAGTATAATGATGAATTTCAACGCTACAAAATCAATGGTTCATACCAACTTTTTGAAAGATTAAGCTTAGATGCCGGAGTTTCCTATACTAAGGATTCAACCCTCGACTCCGAACTTGAAGAGACCGGAATAGTCGAAAACCTCTACGGCCGTAAACGCTACACCCTTAATGGCGGAGCCCGCTATCAACTCGGTGAAAGGGTCTCCACCAACCTCAATTACAGCTATGGAAACACCAAGTACGACAGTCCCAACAACTCCGATTATGATTCCAACAGCCTCGTCGGCAGCATCAGCTACCTGTTCCGTAATCAGCGCGACCAGGTTTTTCTGCAACCCTCCTACTACCACTACAATTCCGACATCAGCAAGGTTGACAATTATGGCCTGAGCCTGGGTTGGAACCGCAGCTTAAGTGAAAAATTAACGCTCTCTTGCTATCTCGGTATTCGCTATACCGACACTAAATACAATTATCATTATTATGTCCCGGTTTTTGACCCGGCTAACGGCACCATAATTTGGCAAAAAAGAAAAGAGACGATCAGCGAGGATGACTTTGGCGGCACCGCCGACATTTCATTAAGCGGAAGAACTGAAACCATAAACTACAAAATTTCATACAATCGCGATTTAACTTACACCTCGACCGGCAGCCCGATCGACAGTGATCGTTTCATCGGGTCAATCAACTGGAACATAAACCAACGCCTGCGCAGCAGCTTTGATGCCGGCCTCTATTTTGCCAAAGCCAATGATGATTACAGTGACGAAAATAGTATCTATTTCTATCTCCATCCGCACTTATCCTATCATCTAATGAAAAACCACTACCTTCAACTTCACTACCGGTATGCCCGAACCAAAGATAAAACCTTGAAAAAAAATGACACTTATGACCGTAACCGGATATGGCTGGCCCTGGTCTTTAACTTCCCTAAACTTCTTGATTAGAAGGCTATCGGAGAATGCTCTTTTCCAGCTGAGAAAAATTTCTATTCTCCAACAACCTGATGAACTCGTGAAATTAACGGGATGGCTAAGTAAAAATTTCGATAAACAAGATGTTGTGGTTCTCCAGGCGCGAGATCATACATGTAGTATGTCGAGTGTCTGGAGAACCACAACAACGCAGGATATCGAAACTTTTTACGACGCCATCAACAACCTCCTAGGATAACATTCATGCAAGATCAGGAAACAATCTCTCTAGATCAAGTTAAAGGCATTATCAGACGCCAGAAAGGGATTTTCATAACCCTCTTTCTCCTGACCTGGATCGCCGCCTTATGCACCGCCATACTACTACCATCCATCTACCGAGCCGAAACTACCATCTTAATTGAAGAGCAGCAAATCCCGCAGGAATTTGTCCAGACTACAATTACCAGCTATGTCGAAGAGCGCTTGCAGGTCATCACCCAGCAGATCATGAGCCGCCCCCGGCTCCAGAAGATCATTGACAATTTCAAACTCTACCCGAAAATGAAAAAACGCCATACAAAAGAAGAAATTATTGCCCGTTTACGTAAAAATATATCACTGCAAACTATCAGTGCCGATGTCATCGACCGACGTACCGGTCGAGCAAGCACGGCCACTATCGCCTTCAGCCTCTCCTACCAGGGGAAAAATCCGAGTACGGTCGTAAAAGTAACCAACCGTCTAACCTCACTATATCTTGAAGAAAATTTGCGCCAGCGTGAAGAACGGGTCACCAATATCACCACATTTCTCGATCAGGAACGTCAGGAGCTCACACAATTTATCAGCAAACTTGAAGAACAGATCAGCCTTTTCAAGCAAAGACACGGACGCGAATTACCGGAATTCAACTCGGTCAATTTGCAAGCCGTCAACCGTTTGACCCGTGACCTGGAACAAAACCGCATGGAATTACGCTCCCTCAAAGCGCGCAAACTTTACCTTGAAGGACAGATAGCCACGATTGACCCGACCCAAAGCAGCAACCTTTTGCGCAGTGATGAGGGCCGCATCCTACTTCCTCCAGCTGAGAAATTGAAAGCCTTGCGCTTGGAGCTCCTCTCCCTGAAAGCCCGCTACTCCGATAGACACCCGGACATCAAAAAAACCGAGCGGGAAATTGCCGAAATCAAAGCCCAAAACCCGGATCTAGCCCTATCTGCAGACGAACTTACAAACAAACAAGAACAACTTGAAATACTTCTACGCCAAAGTAAAGAGCTCCAGGCCCGACTGGGGGACAAACATCCCGATCGTATACAGAGCGAAAAAGAGATCACTGTCCTCCGTAATGAGATTAACAATTTAACTCAATCAGACCGGACTACGGCTGGCAGCCTGAAACAAACCGCCGCCAGCAATAACCCGACCTACATTAATTTACAGATACAAATAAAATCGGCAGCCATAGAGATCGCCGCCACTGAAGCAGCTTACCAGCAAACCAAGAAAAACCTAACTGATTTTCAAAGCCGACTGGAAAATGCTCCTCTGGTTGAACGCGACTACAAACGTATGATCAGAAACCTGGATCAGGCTCAACTCCGTCATACCGATATCACCCATAAACTTACTGAAGCTCAGATTGCCCAAGAGATGGAAGAGTCGCAACAAGGTGAACGTTTCAAAATTATTGACCCGGCTCAAACCCCGGAAAAACCTTTCAAGCCCAACCGGATGGCAATTGCTTTGATCGGCTTTGTCCTGGCCCTGGGACTAAGTACCGGGGTTTGCGCTCTGCGCGAGAACCTGGACACCTCCGTCAAAAGTGCAGCTGAGCTCACCCGCCTGACCGGAGTGCCGGTTTTAAGTATCACACCGATCATGGAAAACCTTAAAGAGCGCCACAAAAGATATTGGACTTACGGATTAACTGCAATTCTGCTTTTAAGCCTTATAATTGCGGCTCTGGTTGCTATCCACATATTTTATCTACCTCTAGATATCATCTGGATAAAAGTGACGCGGCGCTTGGGCATCTAAACACAAAAAATAACTGTCAATCAAGTTATTCAACCAATAAATCATAAGAATATTCACCATGACCAACATTTTTAAAAAAGCTCTGAATAGAAATGAACAGGAAGCCCAAAAAAGCGAGCCTGTGACAAACCTGCCTTTCGGCCAGGAAACAATGCCAACTCTCCCCTCCCCGCCGGAGGCTAAACTAAATCCCCCTAAAAATATAACAGTTAACCATAAAAAAACTTTCATCGGGGACAAACCAGCAGCCCTGAAAAAAGACAAAAGCACTCCGAAAACAAAAAAAGAGACACTCAACACCAAGATCCTGGATAACTTCAAAATTGTTCATAACTGCCGCATCCACCCGGCTGCCGACACGGTCAAAATATTAAGAACCCGGATGTTGCAACGCCTGCTCAGTACCGGTGGTAATTCCGTTCTGGTCACCAGCCCAATGCCGGGCGAAGGGAAAACCGTCAATGCTATAAATCTCGCCATCAGTATTGCCCAGGAGATTGACCGTACCGTACTCCTGATTGACGCCAACCTGAGAAAACCGGCAATACATAAGTACTTCGGCTTTGCAGAAGGCATGGGCCTTGCTGATTACCTGCTCGGCAAAACATCAATCTCTGAAGTCCTGCTTAATCCGGGCATTGATAAACTGACAATCCTACCGGGCGGACGCCCCCTGACAACCTCTTCGGAGATGCTGGGCGCAACCCGCATGGCCGACCTGGTCAAAGAGATGAAAGATCGTTACGAAGATCGAATCTTGATATTTGACGGGCCCGACATCCTGACTAACGCCGACTCCCAGGTATTCTCCAAACTGGTTGATGGTATTGTCATGGTTGTTGAAGCGGAAAAAACTACCCGGGAGGAAATCAAACAAGCTGTTGAACGCTTGGGAGAATCTACCTTAATTGGAACTATTTTCAATAAATCTAACGAATAAAAGGAAGTAAACCAAATGTACGAAGAGTTCTACTCCCTGCAGGAAAAACCTTTCAACCTGCTGCCGGATGCAGATTTTCTCTACATGAGTGCAGGGCACGATAATGCCTATACTCACTTAAGATACGCAATTCAGGAAAACAAGGGTTTTGTGGTTATTACCGGTGAAATCGGCTGTGGCAAAACTACTCTTATTAATTATTTCTTACGACAACTCCCGAAAGATCTACTGGTCGGTGTCATCAGCCACACTGACATCAACCCGGAACTTTTTTTCAAACTTATCTGTCGCAAATTCGAGCTCAACCACGAAGGTCTTGATAAAGGTGAAATGATCTCTGTTTTCCAGGACTTCATGATCGCCTCACGGCAAGAAAACAGACGAGTTACTTTGATTATTGATGAAGCGCAAAATCTTCCTGACAAAACTATTGAAGAGATCAGAATGCTCTCAAACCTTGAAGCCGAAAAGGAGCATCTTGTACAAATCATCTTGATCGGCCAACCGGAACTGCGCCAGAAACTACGCCAACCCCACCTGCAACAGTTTCTCCAACGTGTAACCATCCACTACCATCTGGAAAAATTAAACCAAAATGAAGTTAAGGAGTACATCCGCCATCGCCTGCATGTTGCTGGATGCCCGGCCTATGCGACCCTTTTCAGTGACAAAGCAACAGATAAAATATGGGAAGCCAGCCAGGGAATCCCCAGACTAATCAATTATACCTGTGATATGGCCCTGGTTCACGGCTACGCCGACGGTCTGACGACAATTGACGAAAAGATCATTGATACAGTCATAAAATCTCGTGATGAAAGTACCCTCTTCAATAATTACCAAAACCAGGAATTTTCAACCCAAAGCGCCGCCCCCACACCGGAACCATTACCACATCCCGGTTTAACATCTCCGGATATCAGCAATCTAATCCATCGGATCTCGGTTCTGGAAGAGATGCTCCACTCTATCAACACTCAATTAAACGAGCAGTTCGAAAATCTCAAAGCCAGGGATAAACTGACATTGGAAATTTTCTTAGCTTTACAGGAGAGCCTGAAATCCCGGCAAAAAATCGCATTACGCTACCAGAAAATCAATTCTATCTATCAAAAAATGAACAATGCCGTAAAAAAACATCTAGCATTCCAAGATGAGCAACCCGACCCATCGAATAAACAGCAATAAAAAACTCCTGAGATATTAATATTTGACAGTAAGTTATTTTTTTATTAGTATTATAAAGAGACTCAAAGAGATCACTACTACTAAGCACCATCACACCTGAAAGGAAATGTGATAACAAATGCTTACATCACCATACACTAAAGCTAAAATTGCCGGGATATTGGCTGAAACCGGAAGAATTTTTGCGTCGATCCAGGCGACTCTTAAAGGAATCAACAATCCGACAATCGTCATCTCCAGCGCTACTGCTCAGGAAGGTAAAAGCATCTTCACAGCAGGCTTGGGAATTGTTGCCTCTCGAAATCTTAAAGGCAAAGTGTTACTTATTGACAACCATTGGCACGCGCCAAGCCTGCATACTTTTTTCGACCTTAAACCAAATTTCAACCTTACGGAAAGTATGGCTGATGACAACCTCCACGAACAAGTAATGACGACTCCATACAAAAACCTTGAGCTCCTACCGGCACCCATCCTCGAGGATAAACAGGGAACCACCAATGATGCCCTGACAACCATCCGTTATCTACGCAACGATTACGCTTTGACCATCATTGACAGTGCTGCCATTCTATCCGCCAACCACCGCATGATTGACCCGATCTCCCTGGCCATCGAAACAGATGGGCTGGTTTTAACC
Source organism: Candidatus Tharpella aukensis (assembly GCA_021163445.1). Taxonomy (GTDB): domain Bacteria; phylum Desulfobacterota; class Anaeroferrophillalia; order Anaeroferrophillales; family Tharpellaceae; genus Tharpella; species Tharpella aukensis. The sequence goes on along the minus strand of JAGGWR010000134.1, from coordinate 10,199 downwards.
GTCTTAGCCAACCAGACACCCAGACAGATGGTCAAAAAAGCACAAACTATGCTTGAGGTCTCAGAAGCTCGCATTCTGGGTTTGATCATCAACCAATACTGTAACCCGATGGCCACCTGAGACCTGAAAATGTAACAATAAAAGACTCAACCTCTAAAAGAGAAACAGCTTATGCTATTCAATTTACGGCGTTATATCTATGCTCTCAGCCAACATTCTCCTTGGTTGCTTTTCGCTCTGCTTCCTTTGGCTGCTTTTTTGCTTGTATCTGGTATTAAAACTGATCGCTACACGTTGAGCCGTTCACTGCAGGTTAATCCAGACTATCCGGTTGCCGTTGCCACCAGTCCAGTTGATACAATCTCTTTAAAAAGTCTGGTAACAACACCCAAATATTTTTTCACTGATCGCTTAACCTTAACCGGCTGGCAGCGTTTTGCCGAAACCGACCCCGGCATGGAAAAATATGATTTTACAGATAAAAAGACCATACTGAAAACCATTAATACTTTAACTCTGGTTATCGTCCAGAACGAGCAGCTGAAAATCAGCTATTTTGGGCCGGATGTTGAGCTTGGGACTCAGCTCATCAACTATTATATGAACCGCCTATTGAGTCGCATGAGAGCCGGTTATCATCGACAGTCGACAACCATAATACAGGAAAACAATTACGCTCTACCAATACAGTTACAACTTGACAAAACCAAACTGAAACAAACAGAACACCATACTTGGTGGCGAAATGAAAGACTTGGCTTAGCAGCAATTTTCACATTGATACCCTTAGTAATGATACTGATAATCATCGGGTTTCTCGAGTTTTTAGATCCATCATTTAAGTCCGGCAGGCAGGCGGCCCGCTATCTAAATCTGCCAATACTTGGTTTTATCCCCTCGCTGGACCCCATCATCAATAAACTTCAGGAGGGGAACAATAAAGACGCCTGCTCCTAGGAGAAAAAAAGAGATGAAAAAAAGAGATAAATATAAACTTTTCAGGTTTCCATACCTGCTGTTTGCAATTTTTGCCTTGATTCTTTTTTCGACGAGCCCCGGCAATGCCAACACCACTGCACAAGTTCAAACTGACTACCACTCCGCCACAACTGGAGGCGACAACGAGAACCAGATTACAGCAGATCAAACAACCTCCGAAATCGAACCGTATTTAACTGCTGACGTCACCATGGAGTGGGATCCCAACCAGGAAGATTCGGTAACCGGCTATCTCCTCTATTACGGAAATGCCAGCGGGAAATATCTTTCACCGATAGATGTCGGCCTTACTACCACCTACACAGTTCACGGTCTGAGCACAAAACAAAAATGGTTTTTTGCAGTTAAGGCTTATGACGCTGCCAACAACCAAAGCGGCTACTCAAATGAAGTCACTAAAGATCCGCTCTCCGGCTCCGGCGAGAACACCTCATCAGCTACCTCTTTTACTCATGCCCCCCTGGCACTTAATCAGGATTTTGGCGTAGAGAGCGATTCTTCATCAAGTCCCCCCCCCCTATCCGAAAACCTCCAGAACAATTCCGGAGCCGGAAAAATTGTCGCCGGAACCGGCCCATGGGCAAGCAATGGCGGCTGGATAAAGAGCCTCACTGTCGATTACTTCCACAAGCACTGGAGCCGCTCGGGGTGGCCATACTACAATAATCTCAGAGGTGAATCAAGAGTCGCTCGAGGAGATATCGACGGTGACGGCAAGGATGAAATCATTATCGGCATGGGCCCGGTAACCGGTGACCACATTGCGCCTTCCGGCCACTTCCAGGTTCTTGATGACAACCATCAACATCTCTTCTGGGGCCAGATCAACTGGGGAGCCTACAATGAAGGCAATGGAGAAATCTGGCCCGCTTGTGGAGATCTTGATGGAGATGGAAAAGATGAGATTCTGATTGGCCTGGGCCAAGGAGGCATGGGTATTATTGAGGTTTTTTCGGTCAACAATAATCAACTTAACCATTTAAGCTGGATGGCTTCAAGCTGGGATGAATATAATATGGCCCACGGTGAGGTTCGCCCTACCAGTGGAGATCTTGACGGTGACGGCAAAGATGATATCATTATCGGCTTTGGCTCGGTAGCAGATAATCCCGAAATCCCCGGCGGCGCCTATGAAATTCTCGCCAGCAACGGAGAACATATGGCATGGGGTGAAGTCGGCTGGGATGACTACAATCAGCTTAATGGCGAAAGTCGCCCGGCAATCGGTGATCTTAACGGCGATGGCATAAACGAAATTATCATCGGTTTGGGAACTGGAGCCAATGGCGCTTTCGAAATTCAGAACTACAATGACGGAACCCCCACCAATCACGCCTGGCTGGAAACCCCATGGTGGCAGGAATACAATGAAATATCGGGCGAAACCCGTCCTGCCGTCGGCAACCTTGACGGTGACGACAGTGATGAACTAGTCATCGCTTCAGGCCCGGGAGGGGGCGGTTGGATCCACCTCTTTGACGATCAGGAGAGCAGTTACAACCACTACATCAGCCTGCAACTCTGGCCCGAAGAGTACAATCTCAACAATGGTGCAAGCTGGATAACTATTCAGGAAGGAACAGAGTAATAACAGGTCAGCCCTTTTTCCACCTCTTCTTGAGATAAATCATAAGAATCGAGATAGCGGCCGGGGTTACACCTGCCAGCCGGGAAGCCTGCCCTAGAGAGAGAGGCCGGATATCTTGTAGGATATGAGTCATTTCGATGGTTAATCCCGGAATATCACGATAATCAAAATCGGCCGGAATTTTCATCTTCTCCAGATGTTTAAACTTTTCCACGGCCTGCATCTGGCGCTTGATATATCCTTCATATTTAATCTGAATTTCAGTTTGCCGCCGAGCCGGCGGCCCCAACCGGTTCCCGAGATCAACCACTTCACTTGAACACTCCTCAAGATCAGCCCAGCGCACCTGCGGCCTTTTGAGCAGTTCAGCCGCCATGACACTCTGTTTCAAGGGCGGGGTTTTAAGACGGTCAAGGGTGGCTTTTGCCGCCTCCGGCTTGATCCTGATGGCATTAAGCCTCTGTTTGCCCTCCTCAGTTCGAGCTTTTTTCTCAACCGCCATTTCAAGTTGACGTTTGTCCACCAGTCCCAACGCGAAAGCCCGCTCGGTGAGTCTGAGATCAGCATTGTCCTCGCGTAAAAGAAGACGATACTCGGCCCGGGAAGTAAACATACGATAGGGTTCTTTAGTGCCGCGACTAATCAGATCATCAATCATCACGGCGGCATAGGCCTGTGAACGATCCAAGAGAAACGGTTCCAGCTTTTTCACTTTACAAGCCGCATTGATCCCGGCAATAATTCCTTGAGCCGCCGCCTCTTCATAACCGGAGGTTCCATTAATCTGGCCAGCAAGATAGAGGCCTTCAATCATTTTTGTCTCTAAAGTCGCTTTCAGCTGGGTAGGCTCAATAAAATCGTATTCAATCGCGTAAGCCGGTCGCATAACCACGGCATCCTCTAAACCCGGCACCGTATGAAAAAGTTCCTGCTGGACTTCAACCGGCAAACAGTTACCCAAACCCTTGACGTAAATCTCTTCGCTCTCATAACCTTCCGGTTCCAGCGTCACCTGGTGGCTCTCATGGTGAGGAAACTTGACAATTTTGTCCTCAAGCGAGGGACAATAGCGGGCACTGACTCCCGTAATCGTGCCATTGTAAAGAGGCGAAAGATGCAGACTATCCCGCATCAAAGTATGAGTTTTAGCCGTTGTCCGCGTCATAAAACAGGGCAATTGCCGCTGTTTTATAGATTCGGTCAAAACTGAAAAAGGGCGAGGCTCTGGATCACCATCTTGTCGTTCAAGTTGACTGAAATCGATTGAACGACGCAGCATCCGAGGGGGGGTTCCGGTCTTCATTCGACCTAATTTAAAGCCCAGATCTTTCAGATCTTGAGCCAACGCCTGGGCCGCAAACTCACCGGTTCGGCCAGCCGCCTGACGAAAAGAACCGATATGAATAAGACCGTTAAGGAAGGTACCGGTTGTCACAATCACGGTTTTGGCCCGATGCTGAAAACCGGTTTCATCGATCACTCCGGCAACCCAGCCATTTTCAATGAGCAAGCGCTCAATCATCGCCTGGCGCACCTCAATCCCGGATTGATTTTCAAGCACATGTTTCATGGCCCGATGATAGAGCAATTTGTCACACTGTACCCGACTGCCTTGAACCGCAGGCCCTTTTGAGGTATTCAAGATCCGAAACTGAATCCCGCAACCATCGGTAACCCGAGCCATGGCCCCGCCCAAAGCATCAATCTCTTTGACCAGATGACCTTTGGCCAGTCCACCAATTGCAGGATTGCAAGACATCTGGGCAACCGTATCAAGGTTGAGACAAAAAACAAGAACCTGAAGCCCCATCCGCGCCGCCGCCAAGGCCGCCTCACAACCGGCATGCCCCGCTCCGATAACAATCATGTCATATTTATGATGCATATTTATACTTACCAATGCGGGTTTCACCCGCAATCCTAAGGCACAGAGGCACAGAGGCAGAAGGCACAAAGCTTAAACCTAAAAAAACAGCATGATTAAAAAAACTTTGTGCCTTTGTGCCTTCAGCCTTTATGCCTCGTTAAACTAAATTTCGGTTGTAGTTCACAACCGTATGTTATATAAAGTGATATGAATAATTTCAAATTCACCCCTTGGCTCTGGCCGGAAAACCCTGAACAGCTTCCCGGCTGGCAGCGCGGATTACGTCACATCTGCCGATTTCTCTTTATCTTTTTTAGAGAGTATAAAAAAGACCGCATCAGCCTCAGGGCCGCCGCTCTAACCTACTCAATCGTCCTCTCACTGGTACCGATGCTGGCTTTGAGCACCGCCGTACTCAAAGGTATGGGAGCTGGCGACCAGATGAAACAAGCCGCCTATCGCCTGATTGACAACCTGGCCAGCGACCAGAAAATGAGCAAATCACCAACCCTTCAGCAGTTAATCCCGACAACCCCGCAAAAAGAGATACCGGAATCGAAACAAACAACAATTCCCGCACCAACCCCTGAAGCTGAATCTAAACTTGAAACTAACACTGAAACAGAAACCAACCTTGAAACAAGGACGTCAAAAGATTTCAGCGGCCACCTCTATGATGCCGTCGACAAAGTCTTTAACTACGTTGACCGCACCAACTTTGCCGCCCTGGGGATGGTCGGCACCTTCCTTTTGCTGATTGCCGTGCTGATCGTTATCAACGGCATCGAAGAGGCGATGAATGCCATCTGGCAAGTCGATCAGAGCCGCAGCATAGGCCGTAAGATCATGAACTACATGGCCCTGATAATTATCTGTCCGCTGACCATCAACCTCGGTATCGGTGCCACCGCAATGCTCAACACACCGGCCATTGCCAAACACCTTGACACCTTTATCCCGCTTATCTGGATGCAAGGGCTGCTTTTCAGACTGATACCGCTCTTTCTTTTAACCCTGACCTTTGTTCTTCTTTATCTCTTCCTGCCCAACATCAAGGTTAAGGTCAAAGCCGCCTGGATCGGTGGACTGGTTGGTGCCTTCGGATTGATGGCAATGCAAAAAGTTTTTATCCTCCTTCAGGTCGGAGTCGCTAATTACAACGCTATCTACGGCTCGTTCGCCACCGTTCCGCTATTTCTTCTCTGGCTTCATTCCGCCTGGCTGGTATTCCTACTTGGCGCTGAAGTTGCGTACACGACTCAACACTTTGAGAACTATCACGCTAACGGCCATAGGTTAGCACCAGGGCCGGAGCTCGCTTTAGCCTTCGACCTGGTCAATGAAATATATAAACATTTTGACCAACGCCGGGATGCCACCCTTGACGGCCTCGCCTCCATGACAAAAGAGTCGACCATCACCACCGACAAAATTCTGCAAAAACTCGCCCAGGCCAACCTTATCCGCACAACCGAGAACCAACCCGAGACCTATCTCCCAGCCACCCCGGCGACAAAGCTTAAAGCCGAAGAGATCAGCACACGACTCTGGGACGCTGAATCTTCCCAAAGACCCACCACAGGCCGCAATCTGGCAAACATTTTCTTCAAAGCCGGCAATAAAGCTCTACCAGATAATCCGTGGATTAAAGACTAAGCCCGCACTGCAACCTGAGGCCGCCCCAACCCCGGCGGCTCATAAACCGTCAGCGGCATCTCGTAAAGATCGGTCAAAATCTCTTCGGTAATCACCTCACGGGTCTCACCCTGATAACGAATAGTGCCATCTTTAACCAGAAAAAGATAGTCGGCAAAAACACCGGCAAGATTCAAATCATGAAAAACGGCGAATGCCGTCAATTTTTCCTGCCGCACCTTATTCGCTACCAAACGCAAAATCTTAACTGAATGATTGATATCAAGGTTAGAGGTCGGTTCATCCAGCAAAAGTAGTTTCGGTTCCTGAGCCAGTGCCCGAGCCAGGAGAACCAACTGCCGCTCCCCGCCACTTAAACGAGTGATCGCTCGTTCGGCCAGATGAGAAATGCCGGTCGCACTTAAAGCCCGGTCAACCTGCTCATTTTCAAGATCATAACCGCTGCCGAAAAAACCTGAAAGATGGGGATTGCGGCCCATAGCCACGACTTCTCGCACTTTGAAGGGAAAAGCGACATGAGTCTCTTGGGGAACCACGGCAATCTGAGCCGCTAACTCCTGGCGCGGGATCGCACATAAATCCTGTTCGCCCAACATCAAACTGCCACTAAGCGGTTCATTGACCCGACAAATAGTATTAATCAAAGTCGACTTACCACAACCATTGGGGCCTAATATCCCACAAAAGAAACCGGGCCAGAGTTTAAAATTAAGCTTGTCGAGGATAACCTGATCACCGTAACCGCAACTTAACTCACTAACTTCGAGCAACGGATTCCAGGCTTCCCGAGCCTTGGAGAAAGATTCGGCCGCCGGCGGGCAAGAGCTATCTAATTGATCGCAACTATTTATCATCATGAAATTTTTTCTTAAATATAACGCAGAAAAATGGAGCCCCAAGCAGCGCCGTAACCACACCGACCGGAATCTCGGTCGCCCCGGTTACCGTGCGGGCCAAAGTATCGGCCAAGACCAAAACCAATCCGCCAAGCAGAGCTGACGCCGGTAGCAGGCGACGATGGTCGGGCCCTAAAAGGATACGGTTGATATGGGGCACCACCAAACCGACAAAACCGATAACCCCACTCACTGAAACGGCGACCGCAGTCAGCAACGCGGCGACCAGAAGCAGACGCCGCCGCACCCGGTAAACCTCAACTCCAAGTTGCAGCGCCGTCGTATCGCCCATCGCCATAATATTAAGAGCTCCGGCATGGGCCTGAAGAATAATCAGGCAGATAAAACAGTAAGGTAAGAGCAAAAACACCTGAGACCAGAGCGCCCCGGAGAAGCTGCCCATTATCCAAAAAACCACCGCTGCCAGTTTCTCTCCAGCAATACTTTGACAAAAACTGATTAAGGCCGAAAGGAAAGAAGCGACGATAACGCCCGCTAAAATCATGCTCTCGGGCATCACCCGACCACGACTGCTGGCAATAAAATAGACTAAGGCCAAGGATAAAACCGCCCCGGCAAAAGCAAACCAGGGAATAATCGCAGTACCGGCAAGGAAAACCGGTAAGACACAAAATGTCGGCAATAAAATCGCCACCGTGGCCCCGAATGCAGCGCCCGCCGAAACCCCGATTGTAAAAGGATCGGCTAACGGATTAAGCAAAAGCCCCTGAAAAACCACCCCGGCAACCCCAAGACTGGCCCCGACCAAAAGGGCGGTCAGAATCCGGGGCAGACGAACATCAAGAACAATCAGACGAACGGCGGCGGCATGACCCTCTACCGCAACATCCAGAGAACCGGAAAAAAAATCGGCAAAAACCTGCCAGACCGCAGAGAGCGGTAGCCGGGCCGCCCCGACAGAAGCCGCCCCGATAATTGTCAAAACCAGGAGAAACAGAAGAAACAGACAAAAAAGAAGCGCCGGTACTCGGCGTTGAGCAACCACCATTAGATTAAAGCCCTACCAACTCATCAATCATCTTCATATCGAGCGACGTCGATAAAAGATCGGTCAAGGAATTTAGTCCATCTTCTTTACGCTGTTGATAAGATATTTTAGCAACCCCGGCATCAGAGGCTTGACCTCCACTTCCTAATCCTATCTGCTCCCGCAACCAGTTAAGATAAGCTGAGCGAAAACCATCATCATCAAAGATACCATGCATGTAACTGCCCCAAACCCGGCCCTGGTCGGCAATAAAACCATCAGCATACTGACCATCATTCTGGGTCACCTGCAACAGAGGTTCAGCCACGCCTTCAAGAGTGGTTCGCCCTTGATGAATCTCATAGCCACTAACTTCAAGACCGGAGCCGAAACAGGAAGCTGTAACCCTGGCCCGACATTGAACGGTAATCTTTTCTGGAGCCATCTCGGTGGTCACCGGCAAGAGGCCGAAACCCTCAATCTCGCCGCGGCCGGATTCAATCATTTCAGGATCGAGTAAACGTTTACCTAGCATCTGAAAACCGCCGCAGATACCAATCACGGCCCCGCCAGCTTCGATAAAAGCCCGCAACCGACGCGGCAGATCCGCATCATGCAACCGAGCCAGATCTTCGAGCGTATTTTTACTACCGGGCAAAATAATCAAATGGTAGCCCACCAGTGCAGCTTGCGGTTCAAGATAATCGAGCCGCACTTGCGGTTCATGCAGAAGCGGGTCAAAATCTGTAAAATTTGAGATATGGGGCAATTTAATCACCCCAATCGCAAGAATTTGTTCAGAATTCGCTCCCTTAAGCCCTTTTGCTTCATCAATTTCAAGGGCTACACCATCCTCTTCGGGCAGATAGATTTCCCGGCCAAACCAGGGCACGACCCCGACAAAAGGCACGCCGCAACGAGCTGTAATCGTTACAAGACCGGGCTCTAAAAGGGTTACATCACCGCGAAACTTGTTGACGATAAAACCCTTAATCAACTCCTGTTCGTCTTCTTCAAGAAGCTCCAGGGTTCCGATCAAAGAAGCGAAAACGCCCCCTTTATCGATATCACCAATCAACAGAACCGGAGCCTTGACCCGAGTCGCAAGCCCCATATTGACGATATCTTTATCCCTTAAATTAATCTCGGCCGGACTCCCGGCGCCCTCGATAATAATCAGTTCATATTTTTCCCGAAGCCGGGCCAAACTACTAGATACGGCCTGCCACGCGGTCTCTTTGTAATTATGATAGACGGTAGCCGACATATTGCTGACCGGTTTGCCGTTAACAATTACCTGAGCCCCGATATCACTGTTCGGCTTGATCAGAACCGGATTCATATCGACATGCGGCTCAAGCCCGCAGGCCTCGGCCTGCACCGCCTGAGCCCGGCCGATTTCATCCCCTTGCGGAGTAATAAAGGAGTTTAAGGCCATATTCTGCGCCTTAAAAGGCGCCACCCTGACCCCTCGCCGCCGATAGAGACGACAAAGACCAGCCACCAGCGCACTTTTCCCGACACTGGAACCGGTTCCCTGTAACATTAAGAGATTTGCTGACATATTTTTATAACCTTATCTGTTATTCATTTTTGCCAATCAGATCAATCTGACAGTCGAGACGATATTTACAGGTCTCTTTCGGATGGTGGCAGGCGAGACCTTCACGGACTTCAAAAACATCTTTAAATCGTTCACAGGTCAGATATTTGCGGTCTTTAATACCCCGCTCCTCATTGGCCTTTTTTTCATCAATCATAAATTCTCTCTTTATCTCTGTTTTGGAGGATGGATAAATTCAGCTAACTATTCAGCGACCCGCCATAAAACTACATTTGATGGACTCGTAAGAAGTAACGATCTGCTAACCTGTTGAAAAAATTAAATAAATTATTATTTTTCTATTGTATTCCAACCCCGTTTGTGGTACTATTTGCGTGTAAAAACAACAACTTGCGAGGCGAAAACATGTTTCACGTAAAAAACCACAAACAGGGCAACATTCTCGACCCTTGGGGCTATCTTGGACCCAAGAGACGCGATTCGCTTGATAACTCCTGGTCGGGGTTGTTTAGAAATGAAATCCTTCCAGAACTTCCGGTGGATATCCTGAGATCTCATTACCACAACTGGAATGGACGACCCACCAAAGAACTTCATTCGATGATTGGTCTGATGATCCTCCAGCAGATGCATGACTTTAC
>JAGGWR010000198.1 GCA_021163445.1 Candidatus Tharpella aukensis | reverse complement strand
CTGTCCAGCGTCTTGAACTCACTTAAATCGAGATCGTTGCAACGCGCCGTCAACATGGCGGCAATGGTCTCGAGATTGTTGCGAATAAACTTCAGGTCGAGCATGGTCTGTTGACTCCTGTGAGCGTAAAAAGGGCTGATGCTTAAAGCGCCGCTGGTATACTATTTCGGCTTACTTGTTGTCAACCATTTATTGTTAGTTTGTGAGTTGTGGTAGAGTACGTCTGAAAAAAACACGACGACGCAGAAGATCGGAACTTTTTACGACGCCATCATTGATGTTTTTGTCGGGAACCAAGGGTGACCCGGGTTGCCGGATCAAAGGTGTAGATGTTCATGTAGTATTCCATGAGCATCCTGTAGGTGTTGAAAAACGAGGCATTAAAGCTGATTGCCTGGCGCATGATCTCAATCCAGGCTGGACGTTCATTATAATAGGTTGGAATAATCTGTTTCTCCAGTTTTTCATGAAGATCATCAGTATCTAACAAGTTACTTTCTTCGTCAACCTCGGGGCCGGTTGGCAGCGGGCCGATGGCCCAGCCGGTTTTACCTTCAATCCAGCCTTCAATCCACCAGCCATCAAGAATACTGAAGTTGGGCACGCCATTATGGGCCGCCTTCATGCCACTGGTGCCGGAGGCTTCCAAGGGGCGGGTCGGCGTATTGAGCCAGAGATCGACGCCGCCAGTAATTAATTTACCGAGTTCCATGTCGTAATTTTCAAGATAGACGATCTTGATCGTATCGCTGAGTTGTTCCCGCGCCGCAAAAATATCTTTGATCAACTGTTTGCCGGGTTCATCCTGGGGATGCGCCTTGCCCGCCAGAACTAATTGCAGGGGGCCGTAATATTCAGTTATGTGGCGCAATCTTTCCGGTTGGGAAAAGAGCAGGGTTGCGCGTTTATAAGGGGTTGCCCGGCGGGCGAAGCCGATAGTCAGAATTTCGAGGTCGAGGATGCTGCCGGTTTTCTTTTCGATATATTGAAAGAGGCGTTGTTTAGCGCTTTGATGGGCCGCAAAAAGTTCATCATCGGGGATAAGCATGGCGTTACGCAACAAAAAATTGTCCCGCCGCCAGCCGGGCAGGTAGCGGTCGAAGAGTTTTTGAAACTCTGCATTGGTCCAGCTCGGAGAGTGAACGCCGTTGGTAACCGCTCGGATATGGTGATCGGGGAACATCAGGGCACTGACATCGCGGTGGCATTTTGAGACGGCATTGGTGTGGCGGCAGAGATTAAGGGCTAACGTGGTCAGGTTGAGATCATTATCGCCGGCAAACCTTTTGAGCACGGAAAGCGGCATATATGAGCCCAGAAGTTCCTCAACCAGGTGGTAATCGAAGCGGTCATGTCCGGCCGGAACCGGGGTGTGGGTGGTAAAGACACAGTGCTGGCGAACTCGTTCATAATCCCAGACCTGATCCAGATCCCAAGTCTCTTCAATGTCACGTTTGTAGCGTTTTAGGAGCTCTAAAGTGAGCAGGGCGGCATGTCCCTCATTGAGATGAAAGTTAATTATGTTACGTACTTCCAGTGCTTTGAGCAGGCGCAAACCGCCGATGCCCAAGATGATCTCCTGAGAGAGGCGATAGCGTCGGTCGCCGCCGTAAAGACGGGCTGTCAGTTGGCGCTCCTCGGGGCTGTTTTCGGGCAGGTCGCTGTCTAAAAAGAAGACCGGCACCTGGCCGCCCTCGCAACCATCAACTATATAGAGCCAGGGGCGCAGGGCAACCGAGCGAGAACCGATTTCAACCGTGATCGTAATTCGGTCGAGTTCTATCAGCAGATCTTTAGGATTCCATTTGACCGGTTTTTCGCTCTGTTGCCCGTTTTCATCCAGGTGTTGCTGAAAATAACCCTCTCGGTAGAGCAGGGTGACGGCCACATAGGGAAGCTGATGGTCAGCGGCGGCTTTAATGGTGTCGCCAGCGAGTACGCCGAGGCCGCCGCTGTACGTGGGCAGATCAACCCGCAGGCCAATCTCCATGGAAAAATAGGCAATTTGCGGGGCTAGTTTTTTTATGTCTGAGTATATATCTTGATTTGTCATAGGGTACTGGGACGTGTTTTGACGTAAATTGGCTGGTTAATGAATTTTAACTTTACTTATAGTATGGAAAAGTACTATTAGCCTACAAAATATTAATGTTATTTTCTTTGGGTTTTATCTCTTCTGATTGCCATCTTGGCAACATTAGGACACTTAATAGTTTTTACTTGAAAAAGTAAAGGAAAATTTATCATGAAAGTTCCATTTTTAAAAATTGGTGATGCTATTGCCGACCAACCGATCATTCAAGGTGGTATGGCAGTTGGGGTTTCGACCTCAGAATTGGCCGTGACTGTAGCTGAAGAGGGCGGCATCGGGGTGATTGGTGCAACCGGTTTAAGTATGGATGATCTGCGTCGTCAGATGCGTGAAGCTCGGGCTATGACTAAAGGTTTACTGGGCTTAAATGTTATGGTGGCGGCTCGGGAATTTAAGGAGTCGGTGCTGGTTGCTCTGAAAGAGAAGGTTGATGTTGTGGTTGCCGGAGCCGGTTTTTCCCGCGATATTTTTACGATCTGTAAAGAGTGGAAAACTCCGGTTGTAATTATGGTAGCTTCAGCAAAAGTAGCGCGCATGGCAGAACGTTTGGGTGCCGCCGCCGTGATTGTCGAGGGTTGTGATGCCGGTGGTCATCTTGGATCTGAGGAGAAAACGACCGATCTTCTGCCGGCTATCTGTGAGGCGGTTTCAATTCCGGTGATTGCTGCCGGCGGTTTCGTCAATGGCGCTGATATTGCTCGACAGTTGGAGATGGGGGCTGCCGGAGTTCAGCTCGGAACCCGTTTTCTCTTAAGTGACGAGTGTACCGTGCATAAAAATTTCAAAGATCTGTTGATTAATTCCAAGGCTTCTGATCTGGTTCGTATCATGTCGCCGGTGGGTTTACCGGCCAATGCTATTCTTACGCCACTGGTTAAGAAATATCTTTCCGGCGACAACTCGATTCGACCCAAAAGCTGTGACGCCTGTCTGAAAAAGTGCGGCCAACAGTTTTGTATTCTGGAGGCTTTACAGCGAGCTCGAAATGGTGATTATGAGCGTGGCCTTTTCTTTACCGGAAAGCGATATGTCGATATTAATGCAGTTGAGCCGGTGAAAAAGATTTTTTCTGATCTTCTGCAGGAGACTCAAGATTATCTTGAGCGGGTTCTTGATAAGGAGACTCCGACTCCGACCGGTGCAGACTGAGGGCTCTAGCTGGCGAGTTTTTGTTTAAAGTTTTAACGACTTTATCCAGTAACGGGGCGAGGCTTTCCGAGCGCCGGGCTGAGATGGCTATCGCATGATAGCGTTTTTTCAACCACTGAGCGGTTTCGTTGGTTACCAGATCAATCTTGTTGGCCAACATCAGGGTTGGTATTTGGCCAAGACCAAGTTCTTCAAGAAGTTGGTTGACGGTTTCGATCTGCTCTTCGAGATCTTTGCTGTTGCTGTCAACTACATGGAGCAGGAGATCGGCTTCGGCCAGCTCCTCAAGGGTGGTGCGAAAGGCATCAAGTAGATCTTTAGGCAAATTTTTAATGAATCCGACGGTGTCGGTAATGATGATCTCCTGCTCCCGGGGCAGGCGCAGGCGTCTGGTGGTTGGATCCAGCGTGGCAAAGGGGAGGTCTTCGGTAAAGACCCGGCTTTTGGTCAGCGTGTTGATCAACGTCGATTTACCAGCATTGGTGTAACCTATAATTGAGACCAGCGGCAGCTGATGTCTTTTTCTTTTTCCTCTCGCAATGGTCCGGCTTCGGGCCATTTTTTTTAGCTTTTTTTCAAGTTTTGAAATTCTCTCCCGAATTCGTCTTCGGTCAATTTCCAGTGTGGTTTCACCCGGCCCCCGGCTGCCGATCCCCCCGGTCAGACGAGAGAGGGCTGTGGTTTTGTCGGAGATCCGGGGCAGTCGGTATTTGAGCTGGGCCAGTTCAACTTTAAGTTTTCCTTCCCGGCTTAAAGCCCGGCGCGCAAAAATATCAAGAATCAGCAAGGTTCGGTCGATCACTTTAAGATCGGTTTGCCGGGAGAGATTATTGACTTGGGTCGGGCTTAAATCATGATCGAAGATCAGGAGGTCGACATCCTGTTCCAGCGAAGAGATAATGATCTCTTTCAGCTTCCCGGAGCCGACAGCGGTATGCGGATTGAGCTTGCGTTGCTGGGTAAAACTGTCGACTACCGTGATTTTCGCTGTCCGCGCCAGTTCTGTCATCTCAGCGATTGATTGATCATGGGTTTTAGCGGCGTTCGGCCCGACGCTGATAATAATTGCTTTTTGATTTTCCTGATCGTCGGTTTCATGGGAGAACTGGGTTACGGCCGAGCTTTCTAACGACTGAAAGAGCTCAAGACAGTGCAGGTCAAGATTGTCAATCGGGGTTGCTGGCAGGGTCTGGTAGTTGTTTTTTTCGGTCGAAGGCAGCAGGTGGGCAATCTCGATATTTTCCGGCAACCCGGCGGCATCGAGCTTGATCACCGCCATCAGATCTAGCCGAAGCATGGTGAGGTCGGTAATGTCTTCCCGGTTCAGACCTTCGGGGCCGAAACTGGTATGGATGCAGCGCAGCCTGCGCAAACGTCCATGCCCCAGTCGATAACGATGCAGAGAGGGAATTGTGATCGACTGACTGTCGCCGACAATGACTATCTCAATATGGCCGCTCCGATCTATCAATAGGCCGAGTTGGCGGCCGCAATCGGCACTTAAGAGGGTCAGGTGACGGGCTAGTTCCGGGCTGATAACCTGTTCCGGCAGGCAGCGGCGGCGGTAGAGTCGGGAGAGCTGTTTTCGCATACGCGGCTTGAGGCCGCTGATATCGCCATAAATTTCCATGTTTTAGGTTCTTACCAATTAAATTTTATGCAAAATGGTCAAGAATTTTTATTTTTCGACCCAAATAAACTTCATTATTAGGCACAAAGGCACAAAGGCTGAAGGCACAAAGTGAAAACCAAAAAAACTTTGTGCCTTTGTGCCTGCTGCCTCTGTGCCTAATCCATAATTGACTCTACTTTAGATAAATTGAAAATTTTTTAAGTTTTTCTTTGGTTACGGTTCGACCGGGTTAGGAAATAAGGTAATTATGATGAAAAGTCAACTAAAGTCATTGTCTGAAAGAGCTGCGAGTGTGCCGGAAAATTTTGCCAAACTCTGGCAGGTGGTATGTAAACTGCGCTCGCCGGAAGGGTGTCCCTGGGATCGGGAACAGGATTTTTCTTCGATGAAAAACCAGTTTCTGGAAGAGGTCTATGAATTTGTTGACGCTCTTGAAGATGATGAGAGCCCGGCCATGGCCGAAGAGTTAGGCGATCTTTTTTTTCATCTCCTCTTTTTCAGTTGTCTGGCTGAAGGTGAAGAACGTTTTACTTTAGATCAAGTTTTAGAGCAGATCAGAGCCAAACTTATCCGCCGCCATCCCCATGTCTTTACGCAGCCAGGGGAGAGTATCTCAACGGCTCAGGTTAAAACTAATTGGGAACAGATTAAACGAGAGGTCGAGGGTAAACGCTACGCCTCGCTGCTCGACGGGGTACCGGCTTCTCTGCCGTCTCTGCAAAAAGCCTTTACTTTTGGCAAGAAGGCGGCAAAAGTGGGCTTTGATTGGCCTGATGCGGTCGCCCTTATGCCCAAAATAAGAGAGGAGTTAGACGAGGTCGAGGAGGTTCTCGACGGCGGCGGGGAGCGTCTCGAAGAGGAGCTTGGAGATCTTCTTTTTGTTGTCGTCAATCTGGTTCGCAAGGCTGGTTTTGAGCCGGGCCGAGCCCTGCATCGGGCCAACGAGAAGTTCGACCGCCGCTTTCGTTTTATGGAGAAAAGTGCCGCTGCCGCCGGTTCCGATCTTGAAAAACTCGGTATCGAAGAGCAGGAAAAGTTGTGGGATAAGGCCAAAATTCAGCTATGAGACTGCCTGAGAATGCCCTTTTTCCCCATATCTTCGTTATGCTCAAAAAATTATCCTCGGAATACTTAGTGTATGCCTCCGGTAATTTTTCTCGCATGCCTCGATCTGAGAAAAAATTGCTATTCTCAGACAGCCTCAGGGGATAAATTTTCACCTGTTGATAACTTTGTGGAAACGATTACTTAATCACTTGTAATTGTTAAAGAAAATCTATTTGTTAGTTTTTCAACAGGTTGTGATTTGCGGGAAACTTCAATAATTACAATAGTTTATCTTGTCGGTGTCGGCTATCTATAGGGAAGTAAAGATTTTTTAATAGTTACTCACAGAAGTTGTGGAAAGCCTGTTAATGCAGTTGTGAAAAAGTTGTGGATGAAGTGTTGATATCTCACCTATCAACTTGAAACTGTAAAGGAAAAGCAATTGTAACTATCTATTTTCTGTACCACTCACCGTCTTGATTTTGGAGCCAGGTGCCGGCCGGGGCGCGGTCGGCGATTTGTGCGGAGCGGCGGCGGCCGACATTTCCAGCGTTGCTGTTCTGCTGTTTGGCGATTGCTCTATAAACTACTTTTCGATTTTGATTTTCCGCTTGCACAAGCCCTTTTCGCGGTTCTTTTGCCGTTCTGTACTCAACAAAGCCGCGATTGTTCTCTCCGATCAGCCCCTCAGCTTTCAACTTGATTATTTTGGGTTGTCGAGCCCGCATTTCTTCTTTGAGTGAGCCTGCTAAACTTCCGCTTACAAGTATCAGGGAAGTGATGATCAGGGTAAAAATGGTGATCTGAAATCGTCTAGTTTTCATGGTTTCGGTCTCTCTTTCTCCGGCAGGTTATTTGCCTTGAGTTATTTGATGGTTTCCTGGGAAGAGGGTTTATCCTGGTCGTTGGTTTCGGCTGCAGCATCAAGATCACCGAAAAAGTCATCCAAGGCTCGGTCGACTTTGATGTTGACATCGATAGTTATGTGAATCGGCTTTACCTCAAGTGGAGCCACTTGCACCTCATGTTTGGTGTTGCAGGCGACCG